>CAYSDT010000452.1:0-2888 GCA_964429835.1 uncultured Ardenticatenaceae bacterium
GCGCAAGAAATTCGCAAGATGATCGCCGAACGGCCGCAAATGGGATGGTACGTTCCCCGTTACAACTATATTTTCGGCAATATCACGCTGGGGGCGGGATGGTATCCGGATTATCAGTTGCGTTTGTTTAGAAACGGCCGTGTGCATTACGAACGACCTGTGCATGAAATCGCAGTCGTAGACGGCAGCATCGGCCACCTCGCCAACCCGCTCACCCATTACAATTACCGCGATGTCGCCCATTTTCGCGCCAAGCAAGAGACGTACAGCAGCTACGATGCCTCCATTTTGTACGCCGACGGTGTACATCCCAAGCCGCAAAACTACATTTTACAACCATTGCGCCAATTTTATTGGCGATTCATCACCCTGCACGGTTACAGTATCGGCTGGCACGGCTTGCGCCTGAGCGCGTACATGGCGTATTATGAGTGGGTGAAATATCGCAAGCTAAACACCCTCTGGAAAGAGGCCAAATCGTAGGTCAAGTTTGCAAACTTGACCTACATCTACAGAGGAGTGCCGCATGATTAAAGCGGAAAAATTAGTAAAACAGTTTGATGCCTTCACGGCCGTTTCTGATGTTAGTTTTCAGGTAAAGGCGGGCGAACTGATGGCTTTGCTCGGCCCCAACGGCGCGGGTAAAACGACGACCATCCGCATGTTGGGCGCAATCATCAAACCGACCAGCGGGCGGGCGATGGTTGATGGGCATGATGTGGTCACGGCATCGGACAGCGTGCGCCGTGCCATCGGCATGTTGACTGAACAGCCAGGCTTGTATTTACGCATGTCAGGGATGGAGTATTTGACTTTTTACGGCCGTTTATACGGCATGAGCGACAGTGCAATCAAAAAGCGGGGGCTGGAACTGTTCGACCGTTTTGGCATGATGGGGCAATCCAACCGACGGCTGGGCGAGTATTCCAAAGGAATGCGGCAAAAAGTCGGGCTGATTCGCGCCATGTTGCACCATCCCACCGTTTTGCTTTTAGACGAACCCACCTCAGCGATGGATCCGCATAGTGCCAAAATCGTGCGCGACACCATTCTCGAAATGCGCGATGACCGTCGCGCCATCATTTTATGCACCCATAATTTAGCTGAAGCCGAAATGCTGGCGGATCGCATCGCCATCATCAAACAGGGGGAGATTGTGGCTGAGGGAACAACGGCCGTTCTTAAACACCAACTACTCGGCCAACCCCAGTTAGAAATTCGATTAGACCGCCCCATCGCCCCCGCTTTTGACGGGCTGGATGACCTTGTAACGGTTGAAGCCATCAGCGACAATTGCATCCAGTATCGCACCGCCGATCCGACCACCATCAATCCCCAACTGGTGCGCCGATTGGACGGGATGGGATACGGTACGGTATCGTTGCGCGAAGTGTCGCAAAGTTTGGAAGAGGTTTATTTGCGCGTGGTAGAGGAGATGACATGATGGTTGACATAGAAAACGGCCGTTTTTATGATGTGCAGATGGCGATGGTCGTCGCCCGCCGCGAAGTGCGCGACTCTTTCCGCGACTGGCGCATTATGATCCCCATCTTCGGCCTGACCTTCTTTTTCCCGCTGTTGATGAACTTCACCGCCCGCCGCATTATCGCCTTTACGGATGCGTATGATGCCACCATCGTCGCCACCCAGCTTGTGCCATTTTTGCTGCTGGTCGTCGGCTTTTTCCCCACCTCATTCTCGCTCATCATCGCGCTGGAAACATTTGTGGGCGAGCGCGAACGCAAAAGCATGGAGCCGCTGCTTTCCACACCGCTGACCGATGTGCAGCTTTATTTTGGCAAAATGTCGGCATCGGTTGTGCCGCCGTTGACGGCGAGTTACACGGGCATGGCGGTTTACATGCTGGGGCTGGCACTCACCATCGGCTGGGAGCCGTCGTTTGAACTGGTTTTGCAAATTTTCCTGCTAACGACGGTGCAGGGGATTATTATGGTCGCGGGTGCGGTCGTCATTTCCAGCCAGACGACGAGCGTGCGGGCGGCCAATCTGCTGGCAAGTTTCATCATTGTGCCGATGGCGTTGCTGCTGCAAGCGGAGGCGATGGCTCTGTTTTGGGGCAATCATGCCGGCATTTGGTGGATGATTTTGGGATTGGGGGTAACGGCCGTTATTCTCATGCGAATGGGTACGGAAAGTTTTAATCGGGAAGGGTTGATGGGGCAGGAGATCGACAATCTGCATCCAAAATTGATGGGCGGCCGTTTATGGACGCGATTTACGGGACGGGCGGAAAACGGCCGTTATCCCCATCCGCTCAACTGGTACAAACAAACATTCCGCCTGCTGCCATCGCTTGGTTATCCCGTGCTGTTACTGCTGATCGCCCTTGCTGGCGGCTTGGCAGTTGGCGTAGGATTGGGCTATCAATACCAATTCCCGCCTGAAGCACAGGAATTCTTGATGAGCAGCAGTTGGAGTGGGAATCTGGATGCGTTGCAGGGGGTAGCAAATGGGCTGCCGCGCTTCATTGTCACGCAAAACATTCGTGCGCTGACGCTGGGCGCATTGCTGGGCGTGTTTAGTTTTGGTGTGTTGGCGGTGATGGTTTTCATGGTTCCATGGGTACTCATCGGTTACATCGCCACTCAGTTTGCCATCGTTGGGCAAAGCCCGTTCCTGTTCATGCTGGCGACCATCGCCCCGCACGCAACGGTTGAACTGCCCGCCATTTTACTGGCGACGGCGGCGGCGTTACGCTGGCATGTGGGCATCATGGCTCCACCAAAAGACCAGTCGCTTGGCGATGCGTTCTTGGACAATATGACCGATTTTTTCCGCATTTTCTTAGGCTTGTCGATTCCGCTGTTGATTGTGGCGGCATTTATTGAAGCGTACATTACGCCGCAAGTGTTGGCGGCGGTGTATGG
>CAYSDT010000453.1:0-2885 GCA_964429835.1 uncultured Ardenticatenaceae bacterium
GCTGATTTCGCCGTTCGCGTGCAGCAACAGCGGCGGATTATGGCCGCCGTTGGCGTAGGTCAACGTGCCACTGTCTGCGTCCCAGACGGCGTAAAATGTCGTCACAAACAGGTCAGATGCGGTTTCGCGGTCGATGATTTCGTTGGAGCGAATCAGCACATCGGATGGGCAGACGCGGTTGAAGGCGACGGTTCGTATGATCGTGCGGCTGAGTGCCATGAACAGCGCGGCTGGCACGCCTTTGTCGGCTACATCAGCGATGACGATGCCCCATTTGCCATCGCGCAAGGGCAGAAAATCGTAAAAGTCGCCGCTGACTTGGCGGGCGGCTTGCCAGAAGCTGGCGATGTCACAACCGGGAATGGATGGACGGCCGTTTGGTATCAAACTACTCTGAATCGAGCGGGCGACGTTTAGCTCCTGCTCCATCAGGGCGCGGGCGGCCGCTTCTTTGTACAGTTCGCGGTTGACGATGCCGATGGCAAGCTCCTCGCCCAACGCCTCCAACGCGATTTTTTCAGGTTCGGCGAACACGCCCACGCGGCTGCTTTGCACGTTCAGCACTCCCCACACGGCGTTGCCGACGATGATGGGGACGTTAATTTCAGAACGAATGAGGGCTTTTTCGTCGGTATAGGGTTGAAAACGGCCGTCTTTGCTGGTGTTGTTGCTAATAATCGTCTGCCGACTGCTGATCGCTTCCCAAACGAGGCCGCGCCCGCCCGTAATTTGGGCATCACGCGCCGACCAGTTCGACTGACTGCTGGCAACGATATGCGCCTTGTTTTCAGTCGCATTCCATTGGAAGATATTGACGGGCTTAAACTGAAACGTCTCCTTGATGAGCATCACCGTCTGCGAAAAAATCGCCTCCAGCGTGATCAAGGCGTTGATTTGCATCGCAATGTGGCGCACCGCCTGCATATGCGCCGCCTGCTTGCGCTCCATCTGGAACAGTCGTGCATGGGCGATGGCTGCTGCCGCTTGATTGGCAAACACCGTCAGCCGTTGTTCGTCTTCTTCGGTGAAACGATTGGGTTTTGCACTTTGCGCGGCCATCACCCCGATCACCTCGTCGCCATACAACAGCGGGATGAACAGTGCCGAGCGCGGCGGATCGTTGCTAATATAAATGGGGGCGACGGGCATCTTGTTCTGCTCTTTCACAAAATCACGCACAAGCAACGAGCGGCGTTGATCGCGTACCCAGCCGACGATGCCCCCTTTTTCGGCTAAATTAAAGGTGCGCGGGGTCTGCTGTTTGTCTCCCTTGATGCGCCAGAACAAAATGCGGTACAAATCGCCGTCAAACACGCCAATCTGGAAAGTACGATTGTCAATAACGTGGCTGGATTCAACCGCTATGCGATGGCACAGGGCGGTGATGTCTAATTCAGTCGCGCTTAATGCCGCGCCAGTTGCCCGCAACGCTTCCAATTCGGCAATGCGGTCGCGCAATAATTGCCGCGACAAATACCGTCGCCACAGCACATAGGCGGCGATAAGGATGATGGCGGTGAGTAAAAAGAGGGCGATTTGGGAAGGTGTGGGCATAAAAAATTGTCAATGGTCAATTGTTAATTGTCAATTGTCAATGGGGGGGACATGTGGGAATCAGGCTTTTGGGCATGGCAACACCATGCCCCTACCATAACGCTCTTGTACGGGCTTGGCGTTGCCATGCCCGTTGACAATTGATCATTGACCATTAACAATTGACAATTAGATAATGGTAAACACGTTATCGAAGCCGACCATTTCGAAGATTTCTTGCAAACGGCCGTTTAACCCTTTCAACTGCACATCCCCGCCCTGCTTACGCGCTTTGCGCCACGCTGTCACCAAACAGCGCAAGCCGCCGCTGTTGATGTAACTGGTCTGGCTGAGATCAACCAATATCCACGGGGGGATGGTTTGCAACATTTCGGTCAGTTGTGCTTCGATTTGCGGGGTTTGGTTGTGATCAAAACGGCCGTTTACCGCCAACTCCACCCATTTTGAACCCAAAACGGGGGATGTGATGCGTTTTCGCATCGTCAACTCGTTGCCATCATCATCAAAATCGTAGCTGATCTCATCCATCAATTCTTGCATGAAATGGATGCCCAGCCCGCCGATTTTGAAATTTTCAATAGTGGGTTCAGTAAGCGTTGTTGGCGGGGGAATGGTGCTGGGGTCAAAAGAACGGCCGTTATCGTGCAATACAATGGTGAAAAAATCACCGTCAACAAACCAGCGGGCGGTAATGTCCCCCTTGTCCTCACCGCCATAGGCGTGTTCGATGATATTGGTACACGCTTCGTCACAAGCGAGTTCAATTTGAAAAACGGCCGTCATTTCCAATCCCGCCGTCTCCGCCCCTTTCATCAGGAAAGCGTTGAGGGGCTGGATATTTTCATAACGGCCGTTTACGGTAAGAGTCTGCATGACAGAAGAATGTAGGGGCGGCTCGCGAGCCGCCCTTACCAAAATAACAAGTTAGAAACTGCCAACCGCAGTAGCCGTATTATCATACAGATCAAACATCGACTTGATGCCTGCCAAATCCAACACCTCATCCACGCGCTCAGAAACGGATACGAGGCAAACATTGCCGCGTTTGCCTTTGCATGTCCGCAAAGCGGAAATGAGAACGCGCAAGCCCGCGCTGCTCATATACTCAACGCCCGAAAGCTCAAGCACAATGTTGTATACCTTGCGACCGATGATGTCATTAACGGCCGTTTCTAATTCGCCAGCACTATTGCTGTCCACCCGCCCACTCACGGTGACGAGTTCAACTCGCGCCATTGATTCTACGGTGATGTCTAAAGTTTGATTACTCATTGAAAGGAAACCTCCAAATCATACTGATAAATGTTAATGGCAAAAGTATAGCATAGAGA
>CAYSDT010000454.1:0-2885 GCA_964429835.1 uncultured Ardenticatenaceae bacterium
AGGGATAAACAATCTAGTACACACTGGCGGAAGCCCTTCGGTAATTATAGCGGAGCCTGAGCCTGTCGAAGGCGGAGCGGTCTCCACCGCCTTTGCCTTCGACAAGCTCAGGCGACGGCTAGATAGACCTCGAAGAACCGAAGAACTTAGGCCAAGCTGTACTAAATCGTCTCATGAGCGTGGCTCTAAGAGCGAATTTTTCAGAGTTAAGTGGTCAATACTCAACACGCAATGACGAATAAATAGCTGGCATTGGCGTTTTAAAATTCGCCAGACTCCAGTAATGTTAGATAAGATTTGTCAGTCAATCAGATGTTCCATCTAAGGCATCTCTCCAAACCATTGTAAATATAATTCATCATATGTCCCATCAGACACAATATCAAGGATGGCTTGATTGATCGCTTCTTGATGCGGGCTGTCTTCTGGCAAGGCGACGGCGTATCCTTCCCGCTCTAATAGATCATCAAGAACTTCAACCCGTCTCGCCCCTTCTCGATTGGCGTAGTAGAGCATGACCGCTTTATCGGATACGATTACGTCCGTTTCTGCGGCTTCAAGAAGCGCGTAAGCATCTTGAATGGTAGGTACAGTTTGATGGACAATCTGTTCTTCTGTCAGTAAATCTTCACCCGTGCTGCCTTCAATCGTCACCACCCGACGGCCGTTAATATCATGCACCCCGTCAATGTCCCCCCGTAACTGTTGCACCGTGGAGATGGACGTGACGGCGGCGGTCAGGTACGCGATCAAAAATATGCCCGAAAACATCCAAAACAGAGCCAACGCCCGTCCCCATCGCCCAACAGGAACTTTGTCACCGTACCCCACCGTCGTAATTGTCACCGTCGCCCACCACGCGGCTTCCCAAATGCCCGCCAGATAGCTTTGCGGAAAATGGGGGTTGCTTTTGCGCTCTACCAACCAAATAAGATGGGCAATAATGACTAATAGCGCAAGAAATCCGATCAACAGTTGTCGCATAGCGGGTGAGACGAGTGCCGAGAAGAACGCTCGTCCAAAGCTGGTGTAGCCAGTGCGTACCATTATCCCCAGCCCCGTGTAGAAATAGGGTTGTGAAAAATCAATACGCTGTTCGCGTTCGGATGTCATGCTGATGGCGGCGATGGCGGCATCGGCTTCTCCATTTTCGACGGCTTCAATTTGCTCCTGAACAGTGGTCACGCCAACGAATTCATATTCCAAGTCGGCACGTCGGGCGATGTCTTCCCAGATGTCAATGCTGAAACCGGTGTAGTGGGTTTCGTGGTCAATCACGAACGGGGGGATGTCTTTGACGGCGACGCGGAGCGGGGGGGATTGGGCGGTTGCCGATTGTGTAGCAATTATTTGCAAAACGGCCGTTAATCCCGCCACCAACAGTATAAAAGTGAGAATTCTCGTGCGTTTATTCATAACCAATAATGATAAGATATTTTGTCACACCTGTCAGGTTTGCAAAAGTTGCCAGACGTGACAAAATCCCCCCCTTGCATGATAAATGAACGAAGGAACTGTACTATGAACCCATTGAAATTAACAGGGAACGCAATTGTTTTGCTTCTCATTCTTTTACTAGCCGCCTGCGGCTCTTCTGATGAGGAAGATGTGATTGAACTGCCGACTGCTGAGGCTGGATTGGCTGCTGTAGAAACGGCCGTTTCCACCCCCACACCCGCCCCCGTCGCCGCCGCCACATTGCCACCGCCGCCAACCGTCGCCGTTGCCGCCACCTTTACCCCCGCCGCCGAAGAAGCGGCGGCAGTCGTAGAGGCGACTCCCGCTCCTGTCAGCTTGTTGAGCGCGGCTGATTTTGGTGATGATCGTAATCCGCTTACGGGGGAATTGATGGAAGAAACGGCCGTTTTAGACCGTCGCCCCATCGCTTGTAAACTTTCCAATTTCCCAGCCAGCCAAACCCGCCCCCAATCGGGGCTGAACAGCGCAGATGTACTGTACGAACACGTCACCGAAGGGCATTTAACCCGCTTCACCGCCATTTTTTACGGCACAGCCCCCGAAACCATCGGCCCCATTCGCAGCGCACGGCTGATCGACCTCGAACTGCCCGCCATGTACGATTCCGCCCTCTGCTTCTCTGGCGCAGGCACGGGCATCTACCGCGAACTGTCCGCCTCTGATTTCAGTGGCCGCATTTTGCGCTCCAATTCCGAAGGCTTCTACCGCACGGGCGATGAGACCAAAGGGTACGAACACACCCTCTACGCCGACCCGCTCGGCTTGTGGAATGAACTGGAAGGGATGGGGCAAAATGTGCCGCCAACCTTTGGCAAGGGGATGGTGTTCGACAGCGAACCACCCGCTGGTGGTGTGCCAGCAACCACAATTGACATTATCTATCCGTCGATTGATGTGGAGTGGGTGTATGATGCGGAAAATAACAGGTATTGGCGATGGTCAGATGGCGTTCCCCATCTCGATGGCAGCACCGATGAGCAAGTCAACTTCCAAAATCTCATCATTCCCTTCGTGAACACGGTTGAAGACATCAACATTTGCGAACAAGTCAATGCCGAAAACAAATGCGTCGCCTTTTCGCTGGAAATTCAGCTATGGGGCAGCGGTGATGCCATCATTTACCGTGACGGCCAACGGTACGATGTGACATGGCACAGAGACGGCCGTAATGATATGCTTAACTTCACCGATGCAGACGGCAATCCGTTCCCGTTACAAGTCGGCAACAACTTTGTACAAGTCGTCCCCACTTATTTGGCGAATACGGTATCGGATACGCCCTAAAACCAGCCGTCGCCTGAGTTTGTCGAAGGCAGAGGCGGCTACGACTTCGACAGGCTCAGTCTCCGCCTGAACATCTCGTTCCCACGCTCTGCGTGGGAATGCCGAACGGACGCTCTGCGTCC
>CAYSDT010000455.1:0-2883 GCA_964429835.1 uncultured Ardenticatenaceae bacterium
GAGGCCGTTTTAGAAGAAGTAGAATGGACGTTGATACAATTAGAATTAGATTTGAACCCCGATGAGAATTAGGAGAATCCAGAATGAGTAACATGCAACTAGTTAACGCAGGGATCACCTTGCTTGGAGAAAGCAATCAACCCGACAGAACGACAGCAAAGGGCAACATAGCCGTTATCCAACGTATCGATTCCCAAAACTCAAACCTTGCCGCTCATCTCATCATGGAACGGCAAGCGGGAACTGCCGTTGACAATGAGATGCAGCAACTATCCCCAAAAATCCAAGCAAGTTTTGACAAAATCGAACTTCGTCAATTATGTTTCTATCTCAGTGTCGATTTTGAGTATTTGAACGGCGATAACCGCCTTGATAAAACCCACTCTCTTGTCACCTATATGAAACGACGTAACCGACTACCCGAACTGGTGAAACGGTGCGCCCACTTGCGACCAGATACCGATTGGAAAATAGATGATGATGACGTTGAGATTGTGCCTAAATCAGAGATCGCCGTTGTTATTGATGTCGCCCAGCCAGCCGTGCAAAAAGTTGCTAACTACCTGGATGATCAGGGCATAAACGCCAATTTCCTTGTTTTTAATAATGAAGATGATGGATTTTTTAAGGTTGACGACGATTGGGAACAACTCACCATCACATTTAACGATGTAATGGACAAAATAAAGCGCAAATTCCCCGAAACGCGCATTCATTTTTTCATGGCTGGACCGGGTGCTTTGTTCTTTGCAATGGGATGTGTCTGGGGCACCGTTGATAATGCCACCATCTATCATTACGACAGAGGAGATGACAGTAGGCCAAATACATATTATCCCGTAGTAAAAACAACAAGGAAACTACGCCAAATTACATCAAAATAAATTAGGAGAATATAATGAATTGGTTAGGTTATATTGCCGACGTAATCGGTATTTTGGGTGCGATATTTGCACTGCTTGGCTGGCAGAAAGCCAAAGAATTGCAAAAAGAATTACAAGTGGAACTACAACGTGAGAAAAAACGCCAAAACGAGAAAGTACAAATTATTCTACAACATGGTACGACGAAAATTCCACTTCCTGGGGATTTTCGTCGTGATGAGCTAACCCGCTCAGAAATACTTGGACGAATTGGCATGATTCCTATCAAAAAGGAGATCGACAAAGGGGGGGGGAAGCCGAAACGATACTCCATAGAATCATTAGGTGAACCAGAATTCTTTAAACAAATTGACCAAATTATCATAGGGGCTGGAGAAGGAATCATGACTATTTCTTGCACAGAAGAAGAGATAAAACAGTTTAAGCATGGCGGCAAGTAAAACAAATGCACCACATCACCCTTATCTTTGCACCCATACGCCAGCCGATTAACGGCCGTTCCACCACGGCCCGCGGCCTGCACGGCATGTTATTCAACATCCTGCAACAAACCGATAAAGCTGAAACAGATTGGCTGCACCAACATGATGCACCACGCCCGTTTTCCTTCGTTCCCCTATACACTGATAATGGCATACTGGCTGGAATGCGGCTGGCCGCCATCACTGAACGCACAGCCACGCTCTTCATTCGCGCTGGCGAATGGTTTCAACAAGAAGGGCATATCTGCCATTTAGCTGGTCAAGAATTCATCATCGCTGAATCCAGACATACACCTGGTCCAAATTGGCAGCAATTAGCCTACGGCCAGCCAATACGACAGATGGGATTACGCTTCATTTCACCAACAGCATTTAAGCAAGGACCAGGCCACCTCCCCCTCCCCTTGCCAGGCAATATATTTGGCAGCCCAATGCGTATCTGGAAAGCGTTTGCACCACCAATGATGCAACTACCTGAGAACTGGCTGGAATGGTGTCGTCAAATGGTATTTGTTACGGAACACAACATTGAAACCATCTCTGTCAATCTTCGTAAGCAAAATAAATTTACCGGTTTCGTCGGTGAGGTCTGGATGAAAGCATATCGCGGAAGCGAAGTTGAGTTATCAACATGGCAAGCGCTAGGCGATCTGGCTGCATTCTGTGGTGTCGGCCACAAAGCAACAATGGGTATGGGAGCGGTTGAACGCATTTAAGCATCACACAATCGCTACAACTCCCAACGTCCGCGCCATATCATTACCCAACACGCTAATTTTCTTCACCGCGTCAACTGGCAACGGATAAAAACGTACACTGTCCATCTCCTGTATCTTCACATACTGCCGAAGTTCCTTTTTCAACTCACGCAACTTCTTAGCAGTCAAATCGCACTCAAATATGCTATATTGCACACGATAACCATGCCCTTCCAGCGTCTTCATTATTTTGGTGCGTCGTTTATTATCACTAATGTCATAACTTATCACTACACGCATAGTCAATCATACTCCCAGCTTTTGCAGCCATCGTGAATGCAATGGGCGCATCTGGACAATCTGACCAGCCTGTGCTTCCGCTGCCAGAGCATCTGCTAATTCATTCAACTCGCGTGGCACATGGCGAAACAACACCGTCGAGAATTCACTAGCACGTCGGCAGGTTTCCTGATGAGGTCGCTTTAATCGTGGACTCAACACCCGACTATCACCCCGCATCTGTCGTACTACCACCTCTGAATCAGAAATAATTTCAACACGATCTGCACCCAGTCGCTTTGCAAGCTTCAGTCCGAGTAATACCGCCTGATACTCTGCCTCATTATTGGTCATCGTAGAGTATTGTCGACTCATCCAGCCTACAAAATATCCTTTTTGGGTTCGAGCAATAGCCGCTGCACCAGCGTGTTTAGTGCCAGACACGGCTCCATCAACAAAAATAGATAACATTTTCATCAATCCCCTCCAAAGAAATCTTCTTGAAAACTCTCATCAACATTGACTGGTGTATTGGCATGA
>CAYSDT010000456.1:0-2875 GCA_964429835.1 uncultured Ardenticatenaceae bacterium
CCGACTTCATCTATCCGCTATTCGTGACGCATGGTGACAACGTGCGCCATCCAATCCCATCCATGCCCGGCATTTTCCAATTTTCAGTTGACCAATTGGTGACTGAAGTCACTGAAATAGCCGCGTTAGGCATTCCCGCCGTCGTGCTGTTCGGCATTCCTGCTGAAAAAGACCCCATCGGTCTGGATAACTTTGCCGACGAAGGCATTGTGCAGAAAGCCATCCGTGCAATTAAAGCGGCGCAACCCGATCTGGTTGTCATCACCGATGTGTGCTTGTGCGAATACACCGATCACGGGCATTGCGGACTGGTGCAAGGAGATGAGATTTTGAACGATGCGACGTTACTGATTTTGGCAAAAACGGCCGTTTCCCACGCCCGCGCAGGCGCAGATATAGTCGCCCCCAGCGGCATGATGGACGGCATGGTCGCCGCCATCCGTGCGGGGCTGGACGGCGCAGGGTTCGCCAACATGCCGATCATGTCCTATGCCGTCAAATACGCCTCCGCCTTTTACGGCCCCTTCCGCGATGCTGCCGATGGCGCACCAAAATTCGGCGACCGCAAAACACACCAGATGGATCCCGCAAACGGCCGTGAAGCCCTCCGCGAAGCTGCCCTCGATGTGGCCGAAGGAGCCGATTTCCTGATGGTCAAACCCGCGCTGGCGTATCTGGACATCATCCGCCAAACGAAAGAAGCCCACCCCGAATTGCCCCTCGCAGCCTACAACGTCAGCGGCGAATACGCGATGATCAAAGCGGCCGCCGCCAACGGCTGGCTCGACGAACGCGCCGCCATCATGGAAACGCTCACCGCCATCAAACGGGCGGGAGCAGATTTAATAATCACTTATCATGCAAAAGAAGCCGCATTAATAATGAATAATGAATAATGAATTGTTAATGGTGAAGTGTGTACCTCATTCATTATTAACTGTTCGCAATTCATTATTCATTATTCTTAAATTATGAATTTACTTAAAAATAGTCCTTTTTTACTCGCTGCACGAAAGCAACCCGTCCCCCATACCCCCATCTGGCTAATGCGTCAGGCGGGGCGATATATGCCTGAATACCGCGCCATTCGCGCCAAATATGGGATGCTGGAGGTGATGCGAACGCCAGAATTGGCCGCCGAAGTCACCCTGCAACCCATCGAAGCATTCGACATTGACGCGGCGATCATTTTTTCCGACATTTTGCCGCCCCTGATTGGGATGGGGCTGGATTTGGAATTCATCAAGGGGGTGGGGCCGCGCATTCACAACCCCATCGGCACCGCCGCCGATATTGAACAGTTACGCATCCCGACGGCGGCTGAAAATATGCAGCCCACCCTTGACGCAATCAAAATCGTGTCGGGTGAATTGACCCCGCGCAACATTCCGCTGATCGGCTTTTGCGGCGCACCGTTCACGCTGGCAAGTTACGCCATCGAAGGCGGCGGCTCAAAAACATACGCCAAAACGAAGACGCTGATGTACAACGACCCCGCCGCGTGGGATATGCTCATGCGTAAATTGGTGGCGGTGCAGGTTGATTATTTGAAGGCGCAGGCGGCCTACGGCGCGTCGGCATTACAGGTTTTTGACTCATGGGCGGGGCTGGCGATGGGATCGCTCGATTATGAGCGGTATATTCGGCCGTATAACACGCTGTTGTTTGAGCAAATCGCGGAGGTTGGCGTGCCGACGATCAATTTTAGTACAGGAACGGCCGTTTATCTCGATAAAGTTGCCGCTTGCGGTGGCGATGTGGTCGGGGTGGATTGGCGGATTCCGCTGGACGAAGCGTGGGCAAAAATTGGTCACGACCGCGCCGTGCAGGGCAATCTTGACCCTGTGGCATTACTGACAGAATGGCCGCAGTTGAAGGAAAAGGCGGATGATGTGTTGAAAAGGGCAAACGGCCGTTTGGGTCACATTTTCAATCTCGGTCACGGCATCTTCCCCAACGTTCCCGTAGATAATGTGCGGCGACTGGTGGATTACGTTCACGAACAAACAGCGAAGACTGGGTGAACTAGATAGGAACTCTTACCTCGATACCATCAACACGAGAGAAGTGTCGTTTATTGAACGTGTAAATGATGGAAATATCATGTTCTTTCATCCAGCAGGCGATATAAGCATCAGTATAGTCGATATTTTTTTCAACATAAAGAGCAAGCGCCCGAGTTTGCGTTCGTAGGTCTGCTGGTTTTACTTTAAGGCCTGTCGTATTTAAGAACTGTAAAACTTGTTGGCTAATATGACTGGGATCCAAGTGATACGCCGATTCTAAAACCCATATGATTTCTGCGATTATCAGATCATTAATTATTAGGGTTAATCCACCGTTCGCTGCTTCACGAAAAACAGACAGGGCAGCTTCGGCTTGCTCTGGATCATCTTGTGTAAAAATGCGTATGAATAGATTTGTATCTACACAGGCGATTTCATTCATCATTAGCTAAATCCCGCATCACTTTTTGAGCGACATGCTGTTTTGCTTTTTCCCGAAGTTGGTCAAAATCTTGTATGCCATCAACGGGGATACTGCCTAAAAGGCCAAAAATATCTCCCTGTACAGGCTGCAACACCAAGTTTCCATCTGTCTGGGTGACAGCAAAACTATCACCTGGTTCAATTTTAAGCATTGTCCGTAACGATTTTGGGATTGTGATTTGGCCTCTGGGGCCGACTTTAAGCAACATGATCTATCTCCACTTACATGCAAAATGCAAAAAGTAAGTAATTTTCATTTTTACTTACAAAACAAGTTTACAACGAAATAAATCAAATATCAACACAATCATAAGAATACAAATTTTCAAAATTGAGGTACAAAATGAATATCGAAAAATCAATCGAATTATTTAATGAAGCAAAAG
>CAYSDT010000457.1:0-2873 GCA_964429835.1 uncultured Ardenticatenaceae bacterium
TGCGACACCGATTAAAATCGGTGTCTGATACGCAAAAGCCCGCTAAAAGCGGGCTATTTTGAACGCGCTTTCAGCGCGTTTTTTGTATCAGACATCGGTTTTTAACCGATGGATTTGAAAATACGCTAAATTCTCGTTCATGCGATTGCCCTACGCCCAGTGTAAATTACTGTTTAATTATCAGTTGTTCACTGTTATACTTTACACACTATGAATAAAAATCTCCAAAACCTCAAAATAATTCTGCACGAAGTAGACGATTTACAAAAAGCATCCGCCGTCCTGTATTGGGATCAAAGCACCTACATGCCTGTTGGCGGCGCGATGGGGCGCGGGCAACAGTTATCCACGCTTTCCAAAGTGGCTCACGAAAAATTTACCGATGCCGCTACGGGCAAACTATTAGATAGCTTGCAAGGCTACGCGGACAGCCTGCCCGCCGACAGCGATGATGCGCGATTGATTCGTGTAACCCGCCGCGATTATGAGAAGGCGACCAAAGTTCCATCCAAATTATTAGCTGATTTTTCGGCACATGGGGCGGCGACGTATCAGGCGTGGACGGTGGCACGACCAGCAAATGATTTTGAAACAATGCGGCCGTATTTGGAAAAGACGCTCGATTTTAGCCGCCAAATGGCGAATTGTTTCCCTGGTTATGATCATATTGCCGATCCACTGATTGATTCGCGTGATGAAGGGATGAAAACGGCCGTTATTCGCCAAATTTTCGCTGACTTACGCAACGAACTCGTCCCCCTCGTCAAATCCATCACCGATCAGCCCGCCCCCGATAACAGTTTTCTCTTCAAACATTACCCCGAACAGAAGCAACTCGATTTTGGTTGGGAAGTCGCAAAACAGTACGGCTTTGACGCGGGGCGTGGACGACAAGACAAGACCCATCACCCGTTTATGACCAGCTTTGGGCATGGCGACATTCGCATCACTACCCGTGTGGATGAAAACCGCTTTGACGATTGCCTGTTCAGCACCTTGCACGAAACGGGACACGCAATGTACGAGATGGGCATCCGTCCCGAACTGGGGCGCACACCGCTTGCCGACGGCACATCATCTGGCGTACACGAGAGCCAATCGCGCTTGTGGGAGAATATCGTTGGCCGCAGTTATGGCTTTTGGCGACATTATTATCCGCAGTTGCAAGCGGTCTTCACCGACCAGCTTAAAGGCGTGTCGCTCGACGACTTCTATCGCGCCATCAACAAGGTGTCCAAGTCGCTCATCCGCACCGATGCGGATGAGGTGACGTACAATTTGCATGTGATGATTCGCTTTGATTTGTCCATTCAACTGTTGGAAGGGACATTGGAAGTGAAGGATTTACCAGAGGCGTGGAACGGCCGTTATCAATCCGATCTCGGTCTGCACGCCCCCAGCGATGTGGACGGCGTGTTGCAAGATGTGCATTGGTACGGCGGCATGATCGGCGGCCAATTTCAAGGGTACACGCTCGGCAACATTATGAGCAGCCTGTTTTACGAGCAAGCGTTGAAAGCCCATCCCACCATCCCCGTCGACATTTCACAAGGCGAATTTGGGACGTTGCACGGATGGCTACAGGAAAACATTTACCAACACGGCCGTAAATTCACAGCCGACGAACTCATCAAACGCACCACAGGCGGCGACCTAACCATCGCCCCTTACATGGCGTATTTACACGAAAAATTTGGCAAGATGTACAACTTGTAGGTCAATTTTGCAAAATTGACCTACGGGAGGGATGGATGCGTACAGCGACCATCGAACGCAACACAAACGAAACAAAAATAAAGTTAGCCCTGAATGTTGATGGGCAGGGAAAAGCCGATGTCCATACAGGCATCGGCTTTTTAGATCATATGCTGACGCTGTTGGCGGGGCATGGGCTGTTTGACCTCACCGTTCACGCCGATGGCGATCTGCATATTGACGACCATCACACGGCCGAAGATGTGTTCATCTGCTTGGGCAAGGCGTTGGATGAGGCGTTGGGCGACCGTCGCGGCATCGTTCGCACGGCGCACAGCTATGTGCCGATGGATGAGGCGTTGGCGCGTGTCGTCGTCGATTTGGGCGGACGGGCGGCCTCTGTTTTTGAGGCTGATTTCGTCACCCCCCGCGTTGGCACATTGGGAACAGATTTGATTTTTCATCTGTTTGAGACGTTGGCGATTAACGGCCGTTTTAATCTCCATTCCCACATCCTCTACGGCCGCAACGACCATCACAAAGTCGAAGCCCTCTTCAAAGCCCTCGCCCGCGCATTGGATAGCGCAACTCGTCTTGACCCGCGCCGACAAGGTGTGCCAAGCACCAAAGGCACGCTTTCTTGAGCAGGGGAGATGAGGAGCGGGGGAGCAGGGGAGAAGGGGAAATATGGATAACAAAGTCATTCAGAATCATCATGAATTAGAAGTTTATAAGCAGGGATTTTCTGCCGCGATGCGTATTTTTGAGTTAACAAAGAATTTCCCAAAAGAAGAGCGATATTCGTTGACAGACCAAATTCGCCGTTCATCACGGTCTGTATGTGCAAATATCGCCGAAGCGTGGCGTAAACGTCGTTACGAAGGTTCATTTCTCGTCAAATTAAGCCATGCTGAGGCAGAAGCGGCCGAAACACAAACATGGCTGGAATTTGCAGTAAGTTGCAAATATCTTGATGCCGAAACAGCACGAGAATTATATCGAGAATATGATTATATTTTGGGGAAATTAGTAAAAATGATCAACAACCCTACCCCGTGGTTATTACCAAAACAAGGCAAGAAGCGATGAGGAGCAGGGGAGATAAGGAGCAGGGGAGCAGAGGCGATGAGGAGAAAACTCGCCCCTGCACCCCTACACCCCCTCTCCCCCTCTCCCCC
>CAYSDT010000458.1:0-2869 GCA_964429835.1 uncultured Ardenticatenaceae bacterium
CCCGCTTCCACGCCCGCATCGCGTATGGCACGGTCGGCTACTTTCAAAATCAATAGCTGCTGCGGGATGGGTTGGTCGTTGTTCGGCGGAATCTTGAAATGGAAGAAATCCATGTCAAAATCAGAAATGAACGCCCCTTTTGGCGCGTTTCCATCGGCAAAGCCATACTTTTTCAGCAATTCGGGCTGACTTTCGATGCCTTGCCAACGGCCGCCGGGAACTGCCGTAAACGCCTGCTCGCCATCATAAACCATCCGCCCCAGTTCATCCAGCCCATCACATCCACCGAAAAACGCATCCATCCCGATGATGGCGAGTGGCGAGTGGCGAGTGGGCGAGTATGGTTCAACGGGTGATTCCTTCTCTAGGATTAGATGGGCATTTGTGCCACCGAAGCCGAATGCGCTGACGGCGGCGCGGGGGGTATGGTTTTTCTGCGGCCAAACGGCCGTTTCGCGTACCATCTGCTCGCCGCCAATCAGCCCTCCTTTGGAAACCAGCGGTGCGTCCAAATTGAGCGTCGCTGGGATTTTCCCGTGTGCCATCCCTAAAATCACCTTCGTCATGCCCGCCATGCCAGCGGCCGTCAGCAGATGCCCAAAATTGGACTTCGCCGAGCCGATGAGCGGCGCGGTGTCGTAACGGCCGAAAAACTGCTCCATCGAATTCAATTCCACGATGTCGCCCACAGGCGTACCCGTCGCGTGGCACTCGATATAATCCATCTCGGCCGGGTGCAAATCTGCATCCGCGTAAGCGCGTTCAAACGCCAACACCTGCCCTTTAGCGTTCGGTTGCAGCAAAAACTTGCCTTTACCGTCGTTCGACAGCCCCACCCCGCTGATGACGGCGTAAATCTCGTCGCCATCGCGCACCGCGTCGGCGTGCCGCTTGAGGGCAAACATCCCCGCCCCCTCGCCCGCAAACAGCCCGCCCGATGTGCTGTTCAGCGGCGCACTGCCCGCGTCACCCTCTGGGTAGGCGCGGAAAATGGAAAATCCCATGTTGATGAAAAATGGATCAGCACGGCTGACTGCACCCGCCAACATCAAATCGGCTTTGCCAGACAATAGCTGCTGGCTTGCCAATTTCACCGCGTATAATGAGGACGCACAGGCCGCGTCCAGCGCAAAATGCGCCCCGCCCAGCCCCAACGCTTGCGCCGCAAACGCGGCCGGGTAGCCTGCAATTTTCAAATTATCGGGGGCGATGGGGTCGTGCGCGGGCAATGGCGCAAGTTCAAGCGATTGCCCGTCCAGCAATTCCATCGCCGCCGCTTCCAATCCATCCCGATAAATCGGCTCAAACAGCCGATGCGAAGCCTGCGTGGGGAAGGAGAGGTTGCCGAGAATGATGCCAGTGCGTTGCAAAACGGCCGTTTTGTCCGCATAGCCCGCGTCTTGCAACGCCTGCCGCGCCACATAAAGCGACCATTGAAACAGGTCGTCCATCCCCGCAATATACTCAGCGGGCAGTTTGTAGCCGCTGGGGTCAAACGCGAAATCGCGGATGTAGCCGCCTTGCAGGCAGTAGTATTTGTCGGTTACGCCTTTCTTCGGATCGAAGAAAATTTGGGGGTCAACGGTCATTTGAACGGCCGTTGCCGTTGAGCGCGAATCCTTTTGCGCCAGCAGATTTTGCCAATACTGTTCTGGCGTTTCTGCATCAGGGAAAAGGGTTGATATGCCTATAATTGCGATTTTGTTCATAAAAATTTTGTTATTTAATACTGGTGGATGAATTAGAGAATAGAATGAGAACTAAGATAGTTGCTCATGTTGCAAATGTGACCATGCCTTATCTTCTTCTGTACGATTCCAGTCTCTTGCTAATACCGTCTCGCTGATTAAAGCCGCTTCAGAAATTGAAATGCTGGTAACGCCTTTTGCGGGAGCGACAGAGCGCAAAATTGATTGCAAAACGGCCGTTTCTCCATCTTCCACATAATTCACATACGCCTCGCTCACAAATTCATCTATCTCTTCGGGGCGTTCGGTGAAATACTCGACCATCAGTTCATTCAATGTTTGGTCAATCGGCATGATATTCCCCCTGCTAATTAAGACGCAGGTGTTCGCTGAACATATGGCGAATACGTTGGACAAATTCACCAGGCGACAAAATGAGAAGGCCAGTGGCTTCGGCAACCGCTGGCGTAAAATCCTTGCTGTTTAGCGTCAATAAATAATCGGGGGCGCACTGCACGGCCGCTTCCAGAATTGACGCATCTTTTTCCTCAATAATCGGCAGCCAACGTGCATACTGTTCCAGTTCAGGGTCATCAAGGATTTGAATCTTGAGATATGAGAGGTGTTCAAACAAAACAGGTAATGCCCCAGGAAGTTTTAGGCGGATGTTACGCTCAGTCTCGTCCAAAACCTGCCGCGTAACCACAAGCTTAATCATGCCATATTCAGCTTGTGCCAAAACAACACGGCTTGCCCCTGTCCGCGACGCACTGCCAGCGATTAGAATGTTAGCATCAACAAATACGATAGGGATCATGCCGCTCTTTTCCGCTCTTGATGGATTTCTTCGCGTATTTTAGGCAAATTTTCCAATAAATCTGCCAGTGTTACCCCTTTTTTATCCATCATGTCCGCAATTTGGTTTGATAATTCATATGTTCGAGGCTGTCTTGGCATCAAAAATACGCCGTCTCCCATTTGCACAAATGTCAACATATCGCCATCTTCAATAGAAAGCGTGTCACGCAGTTTGCGCGGAATAGTTACCTGCCCGCGTGAACGCATACGAACGGTGAACGGTTGAGAATCAATTATTGGGTTATTTAACATAATACACATCCTTTTGCGGAAATCAGAAAATCAGAAATTTATAATTTTGCGCTCTTTATTAGGCATTTTGG
>CAYSDT010000459.1:0-2864 GCA_964429835.1 uncultured Ardenticatenaceae bacterium
ATGCTGACCGCCAAAAACCAAGTCGCCGATCTGGTGATGGGTTTCGCTGCGGGTGCAAACGATTACATCACCAAGCCGTTTGCGAAAGACGAACTGCTTTCGCGGGTGAACACCCATCTGCGCCTTTCAAAAATTAACACCGCATACGGCCGTTTTGTCCCCCATGAATTCCTGCATTATCTCAATAAAGCGACCATTCTGGATGTGCGCTTGGGCGATCAGGTGCAACAGACGATGACCATCATGTTCGCCGACATTCGCGGCTTCACCGCCATGTCTGAGCAGATGACACCCAAGCAGAATTTTGATTTTATCAACGCGCTGCTCAATCGCATCGGTCCCATCATTCGTGAATATGATGGTTTTATTGACAAATATATCGGTGACGCGGTGATGGCCTTATTCTCCGACGAAGCGGACAAAGCGGTCGATGCTTGTCTCGCCATTTTGGAACGATTAGCGGCATACAATGTCGAGCGCATGACCGATGGCAAAGTTCCCATTCGATTGGGCATCGGTTTGCACACAGGCAGCTTGATGCTAGGCACAATCGGCGAAGAGGAGCGAATGGACACGACGGTCATCTCTGATTCGGTCAACTTGTCGGCGCGTATCGAAAAATTGACCCGCTACTATGATGTCGATCTGCTTATTAGTGAGCAAACGCTGAACAGCATGAGCGATCCAGACCAACATCTCATCCGCTTTATTGGCGAGGTGGAGGTGTCGGGTAAAAGCGAACTGGTGCGTGTGTATGAGGTGTTTGATGCGGATGAAACGGCCGTTTGTGAAGGCAAATTGGCGACTCGTGAAACCTTTGAAAAAGGGGTAAATCTGCTCTACGATGAGCAAGATTTGACCGCCGCGGCCGCGCAGTTCCGTCTGGTGCTGGAGCAATTTGCAGGTGATCAAGCGGCTATGTTGCATTTACAGCAAATTGAAGAAAAACTTGCAGAGGAAGACGGGGAATAAGCAACGAATTATAAAAAGACTCGTATCTTCTCAATATTTCGGGGGAGACCTGACAGGTTTATCGGCAACACTCGTGTAAAACGAAAGGTGTTAATGAAACCTGTCAGGTCTTTACCCCAAGTTATTGAGATGTTACAAAGACTCGTATCTTCTCAATATTTCGGGGCGATTACAACAGATTAAGGAAGGAACAAATTGCGTCAGTCGAGTAAATCTGTTCCTTTCCCAATCTGTTGTAATCATCCCCCCCAACTTTTTGAGAAGATACAATAATTGTTATAAAGGAACAGTAAATATGCGAATGATAGACATTATAGAAAAAAAACGAGACGGCAAAGCGTTAAGCAGTGACGAAATTCGCGGCTTCATCACCGATTATACCAGCGGCGACGTGCCAGATTACCAAACGGCCGCTTTACTGATGGCGATCTACTTCAAAGGTATGAACCGCAAAGAGACGGTTGAACTGACGATGGCGATTGCTGAATCGGGCGACCAGTTGGATTTGCACGACACCCTGCCATTCGTCATCGACAAACATTCTTCTGGCGGCGTGGGCGACAAGACGACTCTGGTCATACAACCCATCGTCGCCGCTTGTGGCGCACCCGTCGGCAAAATGAGCGGGCGCGGGCTGGGATTGACGGGCGGTACGCTCGACAAAATGGAGGCGTTTACGGGCTTTTCCAGCGGGTTGACCATGCCCCAATTCAAAAAGCAGTTGGCGGAAATCGGGGTGGTGTTGGCAGGACAAACGGCCGTTTTAGCCCCCGCCGACGGCAAATTGTACGCCCTGCGTGATGTGACCGGCACAGTCGCCAGCATCCCGCTCATCGCCGCCTCCATCATGTCCAAAAAGCTCGCCGCTGGCGCAGATGCGATTGTGTTGGACGTAAAAACAGGCAGCGGCGCGTTCATGGAAACGCTCGAAGACGCGCAAACCCTCGCCCGCATCATGGTGGACATCGGCAACGATGCTGGCCGTAAAACGGTCGCCATTTTATCGGACATGAACCAGCCGCTCGGCCACGCCGTCGGCAATGCGCTAGAGGTCAAAGAGGCGTTGGCAACCCTGCGCGACGACAATCCCCCCGCTGATTTTTGGGCGCACTGTTTGGAAGTGGCGGGGAATATGCTGTTGCTGGCGGGCAAAGCGGACACGCTGGACGAGGCCAAAGCGATGGCAACGGCCGTTCGTGATGATGGCTCTGCTCTCACCAAATTCCGCGCAATGGTCGTTGCTCAAGGGGGCGATGGGGCGCAGGTCGATAACCCCGATCTGCTGCCACAATCCCCCGTTGTCGAACCCATCATTGCCCCCCGTGACGGCGTAATCGCGGCGATGGATACGGGCGCAATCGGTTACGCCAGCGTCCATCTGGGCGCGGGGCGGATGAAAAAAGGCGACCCGCTCGATTATGCGGCTGGCTTTGTGTTGCCGTGCAAAATCGGCGATGTGGTGAAGAAAGGGGATGTGTTGGGAGAGGTTCATGCGAAAACGGCCGTTAAATCCCAACAAGCACAGCAGGAAATCCTCAACGCCATCACATGGTCAGACGACCCTGTTGAACGACTGCCCCATTTTTACGGATTAGTAACCTGATTCAATCGTAGAGCCGCCCCGCTGGGGCGGCTTTTTTTATCCCACGCCATAGATCAAAAAAGGGCTGAGATTATAAAATAACCCCAGCCCCCTAACTATTTTTTATCTGCGTTTATCCTGAAAATCCGCACCATCTGCGTCCCATCTTTTATTTTCTAACTCACCGCTTGCTGTTCCTTATACTCTCTTACCAGTTCACGTTTCAAAACTTTACCCACAGTTGATTTCGGCAACTCGTCGATAAAATCAATCATGCGCGGATATTTGTACTTGGCTAGTCCTTCCTTGC
>CAYSDT010000460.1:0-2851 GCA_964429835.1 uncultured Ardenticatenaceae bacterium
TTACACGAGTATCTTCAAAAACCTGTCAGGTTTCCCCGAAATACTGAGAAGATACGTTTACCCAAACAAAAACAGCTAACAATCAACGATTTTTCGTAACATTTCTATTGAGGCAACACGGTTACGTTAAAAATCTCTGGAAACCTCAAAAATGTTTTCATAATGATGGCGATGGAATCGGCGACCCAGATGTCGCCGTTTTCGATCATGGTTAATGCTTCTTGGGGCGATACGGTCAGCACTTCGATCTCTTCGGTGATTTCCAGATTTTGTACGGAATTAAATTCCACATCGCGGACAAGATAGCAATAGGTGACGTGGGTGGTTTTGGTGGGGTTGTTGGCGACTTTGCCGAGTGGGATTAGGGTAGAAACGGCCGTTTTTATCCCACACTCTTCTTCTAATTCAGAAACGGCCGTTTCTGGCAACGTCAACCCTTCCTGCTGAAAACCAGCAGGCAATTCAATAACAATTTCACCAATCGCGTGCTTGTACTGCTTCACCAACACAAATTTATTATCACGGGTGACGGGCAAAACCATCACCACATCGCCTATTGGCGAGATGTAATAATCGTCCACGACCGTCCCGTCGGGCAATTCGACCGTGTGCCGCACGACAGGAAACCATTTGCTCGGTGATACATCTTCCTCTTCAAGAATCTTCCATTTTTGCATGAAATTTGGTTGTAGGGGCGGTTCGCGAACCGCCCCTACGGTCTATTTTCCCGTGCGCGTTTCGTAGGCGGCGATGGCTTCGGCTTGGTTGAGCAAGTAGCCAAGCTGGTCGTAACCGTCGAGCATACATTGCTTGCTGAAAGTGTCGATGGGGAATTGGACAGAACGGCCGTCTGGCAAAATCAGCAGTTGCGCGTCCAAATCGATCCGCAATTCGGCATCCGTCTCTTCTTCAGCGATGGAGAAAAGCTGCTGCTGTGTCTTTTCGTCAACGATGATGGGTAGCAGCCCGTTTTTGAGCGCATTATTGCGGAAAATGTCGGCAAATGAGGTGGACACAATCGCCCGAATGCCCCATCCCGTCAACGCCCACGGCGCATGTTCACGCGATGAACCGCAGCCAAAGTTGTCACCAGCGAGCAGAATCTGTGAATTCTGATACTCTGCTTTATTGATTACAAAATCGGGATCGGGTGAGCCATCGGGCAGATAACGCCATCCCGAAAAAAGGCCATCGGTCAAGCCATCTTTGTCGATGACTTTGAGATAAATGGCGGGAATAATTTGATCAGTATCCACATCCCGATTGGGGAGGGGGATGAAAGTTGAGGTTAAAGTTGTGAATGGTTTCATTATATTTTGAGTAACAAGTAGCAAGTTGCAAGTAGATCATCTGTT
The DNA here is from genome assembly GCA_964429835.1 of uncultured Ardenticatenaceae bacterium. Taxonomy (GTDB): domain Bacteria; phylum Chloroflexota; class Anaerolineae; order Promineifilales; family Promineifilaceae; genus S016-13. The sequence continues at coordinate 1,356 of CAYSDT010000460.1, forward strand.
ACTTGCAACTTGCCACTTATTACTTGCTACTTGTTCATCGTTCTTGGATCGGTGACTGCGCCATTAACGGCCGTTGCTACTGCTGTCAATGGGCTGGCGAGGAAACTGCGTCCGCCTTTGCCCTGACGGCCTTCAAAATTGCGATTGCTGGTGCTGACGGCGTATTGGCCGGGTTGTAATTGATCGCCGTTCATGGCGATGCACATCGAGCAGCCAGCCGTGCGCCACTCCGCGCCTGCGGCCGTGAAAATTTTGTCCAGCCCTTCTGCTTCCGCCTGACGGCGCACATCTTCCGAGCCGGGAACGACCATCATGCGGGTGTGGGCGGCGACGGTGTGACCGTCGATGAAGCTGGCCGCCTGACGCAAATCGCTGATGCGCGAATTGGTGCAGCTACCGAGAAAGACGACATCGACTTTTTGCCCGATTAACGGCCGTCCGCCCTCAATATCCATATATTCCAACGCTTTTTGCAACGCAGCCCGTTCATTTATGTCGGCTACGTTGGCGGGGGATGGCACATGTTGCGAAATGCCCATCCCCATGCCCGGATGTGTGCCATAGGTGATCATCGGCTCCATATCGGCGACGGAGATGGTTACTTCTTTGTCGTAAACCGCGCCCTCATCGCTGGGCAGGGTGCGCCAATATGCCACCGCTTCATCCCATGCGTCCCCTTGCGGCGCAAATTCGCGCCCTTTCAGGTAGTCGAATGTGGTGTCGTCGGGGGCGACGAGGCCAGCCCGTGCGCCGCCTTCGATGGACATATTGCACAGCGTCATGCGGGCTTCCATACTTAATTGGGAAACGGCCGTTCCTGTGAATTCAAACACATGCCCCGTACCGCCGCCGACACCGATCTTGGCGATGAGAGCCAAAATCATATCTTTAGCCGTCACCCCTACGGGCAAATCGCCTTCAAAATTGACTTTGTACGTCTTGGGGCGATATTGCAACAGCGATTGGGTCGCCAACACATGCTCCACTTCGCTGGTGCCGATGCCGAACGCCAATGCGCCAAATGCGCCGTGCGTGCTGGTGTGGCTGTCGCCGCAAACGATGGTCGAACCTGGTTGCGTCAAGCCCAACTCAGGCCCAATCACATGGACAATGCCGCGATGGGGGTTGTCGAGACCGTAGAGCGTGATGCCAAAATCTTCGCAATTGGCGGCAAGTCGATCAAGTTGGATGGCGGCGATTTTGTCTTTAACGGTGATGGGACGGTTGTCACTGACCAGTTGGGTGGGTAAGGAATGATCCATCGTGGCGACGGTGCGATCAGGGCGGTGGACGGACAGCCCGCGCTGGCGCAAGCCGCTGAACGCCTGTGGTGAAGTCACTTCGTGGACAAGATGGAGGTCAATGTAGAGGACGCTGGGGGCGTTTTCTTCATCAACGACGATATGGCTTTGCCATATTTTATCGAATAGGGTTTGTGGTGTACTCATAAATTCTCCTTGCAAATTAGATATTTAGCTGGCGATCATAACACCCGC
>CAYSDT010000461.1:0-2842 GCA_964429835.1 uncultured Ardenticatenaceae bacterium
GTCCAAGAAGTCTAAACTCATCTTGTTTGGACACTGATTTCACCGATAAACATTGATTTAGGATATTTTTATTAGTGGCATCAGCGCAATCAGTATCCTGTTGTTCTTTATCCAACAGCCTGCTGGATAAAATCAAAGTAACTATTCACGTTCAGAGGTGATAGGCACTTAAAAACAACGATTTCTATCTCATTGTCTCTGGTAGAAGTGCTGTCACCTGTACAGATATAAATCAAATTTCTGGTATTAAAGGAGGTTTTATGTATATTGTTATTGTAGATACGGCTCAAATTCAGCCGTATATCTTTGGTAGTAACCGACTAAAGGAGAATATCGGTGCATCCTATTTGGTAGCACAGGCGACGGGTAGTTGGGCAGATATATGTTTATCACCAACAATGAAACGACTTTACGCTGGTGGCGGTAATTTTGTCGCTAGTGCTGAAAGTGAAAAGAGCGCACAGCAATTTATCCGGAAATTATCCAAAAAAACGTTAAGTGAAGCTCCTGGCTTGCAGTTGGCAATGACATACTGGAAACAGGAAGATGGGGAAACATTGGCAACAACCGTTCAAAACACCTTCCTTCAATTAGCAAAAGAAAAACAAGCTCGCGCTCATAAAGAACCACTTTTAGGGCTAGGCATCACCGTTATGTGCGGCTCAACCGCACTACCTGCGGCGGGCTGGAGCGATAAGGGTGATGATCGTTATCCCGCATCGGCCGAAATTTTGGCAAAATTAGGAATTAATAATAAAGCGACCAAACGTTTGGTTGCACAACATCTACCTCCTGATGGATTTGATTATCCGCGTGATTTCGACGATATAGGACGTGAAAAAGACGAACAAAGCCACATCGCAGTCATTCATGCCGACGGCAATGGTATCGGCAAAAAATTTCAGGAGATTATTGACCGCCATCTGGAAAAAGATGATGATGAGGGATATCTTAAAGATATTCAATCTCTGTCCAAGAATATGGAGAAAGCCAGTCAAGCCGCACTACAGGCAACACTGCAAACCTTATATAGTCGGATTTACGCTGATGAACCAGATAAAAAAGATGCAATTCGGCAACGCAATGCCAAAGGCAATAACATTGCTGAAGTTCTATTGAAAAAAGAGGGCGACACGACCTATTTACCATTCCGCCCCTTGGTATTTGGTGGAGATGATGTGACGTTCGTATGCGACGGCCGTTTAGGCATCTCATTAGCAGTTGAGTATCTACGACAATTTGAAAAACACACCGAAGCAATCATCGGTGAAAAATTCACCGCTTGCGCCGGCATTGCCATCGTCAAAAGCCATTACCCCTTTGCTCGTGCGTATGCACTAGCCGAAGAACTATGCAACTCAGCCAAAAAATACCGCCAACAGCACAATTTAGATTCTTGTCTGGATTGGCATTTTGCTTTAACGGGGCTTTCTGGCAGCATTGACGATATTCGCAAACGGGAATACACCATATACGAACCCTCCAAAGATGCAGGGGATAGCGAAAAAAGATTAACCTTACGGCCGTTAACCCTCGATGGCAATAATGAAGAAACCCATCGCTCCTTCAATGTTGTGTATGATGGCGTGGCCGCTTTTCAAGATTTGGCATTAAAGCAGGGCGAAGAGCCGAAATGGTCAACTCGACGCAACAAAGTCAAATCCCTGCGCAAAGCATTGCGCGATGGGTCAGCGGGTGTGCGCCGTTTTAGAACGATGTATGGTCTGGAAAAATTACCAGAAATTGATGTCAGCAAAAACAGCGATTTTCAATCAAGCGGCTGGTGGACAGATTCATGCGGTTATTTTGATGCGATTGAAATGATGGATTGGTTTATCTCCATGGAGGCACCCAAACAATGAAACTACAACTCCATTTAACGCTCTTAAGCGACACGACTTTTGGGCGAGGCGACGGCGTGGCGGGATTGGTGGATCAGGAAGTGGAATACAACACCGCTACTGGACTCCCCTACTTGCGTGGGCGCACATTGCGCGGTCTGTTAGTCGAAGAGTGTGCCAACATCGTCGCGGCATTGCCCAATGATGTACAACACCACTTTGACAAAGCGGGGCAATATCTTTTTGGCATTCCCGGCAGTGGTTTGGAGACGGAAGGACACCTCATTGTCGGCGCGGCGCAACTTCCGATCTCGTTACAGAAAACGGTGACGGCCGCCGTAAACAAGAAACAAATTATGCCAACGGCCGTTCTTGATTCCTTAACCGCTATTCGACGGCAAACGGCCGTTGACGAGAAAACTGGTGCACCCGACGATGGTAGCCTGCGCTCTATGCGCGTCATCTTACGCCAAACCATCTTCACCGCCGATTTAGACCTTCTTTCTAACGAGAAAGATGAGCAACACGACGATGCAATCGCCTTGCTGGCCGCTTCCACGCTTGCATTGCGCCGTGCTGGCACAGGACGCAATCGAGGACGTGGCCGCCTTCGCGCTTATTTGGAAAATGAAGAGTACACCGCCAAGCAATTTGCGCGTTTCCAAGAAATTGTTACGGGAGGAACGGCATGAAAACCATCAACTATCGTATCACTCTGGAAGAACCTGTTTTAGTTACGGCTCTGGACGGCGATCCCAATACCGCTGCTAGTTTTTCCTATTTGCCTGGCAGTGTGTTACGCGGTGCGCTTATCGCCGCTTACATGCGCCAAAACCAGATTAAAAAACTTGATAATACCGACGAAACCGTGCGTCGTTTATTCTTCAATGGGCAAACGCGTTATCTCAACGGTTATGTACAGGATCGAGAAGAACAACGGAGTCTGCCCCGTCCCCTAAGTTGGCAACCAGAAAAAGAAGCCCAGCGTACGGAGACGGAAG
>CAYSDT010000462.1:0-1445 GCA_964429835.1 uncultured Ardenticatenaceae bacterium
GTTAAAAAAGCATCGGCTAAAACACGGTAACATTCTTCCTGATACCGTAATAATTTATCCCGAACTTCTGCCTTAACTCGATTGGCATTAATGCCAAACATCCATCCATTAAGGTAATCTAATGGCAAGGCTGACATATTAGGATTGCCGCGCCCTGATTTCGTGGTTGTAACAACCACGAAATGACGCGATAAAACAGCATCCCGATTGATTCGCTGACGTTGAGATGACCAATCTACACCAAGAAATTCACAAATGGGGCGCACAGGGACATAGACGACTTGACGGCCGTTTACATCCAGTAAAACGGCCGTTAATTCATCGTCATAAAAAACAATTGTTCGTTGTTCAATGGGAGTCAACACGTTGCCCATAGCGTCTCCTTATTCAACATATTGCCGTCGTTTATTCGTCGCTGCATCACGGGAAATGTTGAGCAAAATGCCCACGCCCAACAGTGAAATCAGCAACGATGAGCCGCCGTAGCTCAAAAACGGAAGCGGCATTCCTGTAAATGGAATCAGAGCGGTAATGACGGCGATGTTGATCAACGCCTGATAGCTCAGCCAAAAAGTGATGCCCAACGCCATCAACGCCCCATAGGAATCACGGGCAGTTTGCGCCGTGCGAATGCCGCGCCAAGCGAACATCACATACAGCCCAATCACCACCATACCGCCTAAAAAGCCGACCTCTTCGGCTAAAATCGCAAAAACACCATCCGTATGCGCCATCGGTAAAGGGCCGAATTTCTGCACACTTTGCCCAATCCCCACCCCAGACCAGCCGCCGCGCCCCAGCGCGATCAACGCTTGTTGCACATGCCAGCCCGCCTGTGTCGGGTCATTCAACGCCACCGTGTACGCATCCATCCGTGCGGCCGCGTGGGGCAATGTGGTGATGAGTAGCAAGAAAATGCCGCCGCCAACCGCGCCAGCGACTGCAAATTGTCGCCAATCTGCCCCTGCAATGAAAAACAGGGTGAAGCTGACGATGGCAACTAAAACGGCCGTACTCAAGTCGGGTTGCAAGACGATCAACGCCGTCACTACGCCCGTGATGACTGAAAATGGGATCAATCCATAGGTCAACATCTTAATACGATCCCCTTTGGACGAAAGCCAGTGGGCGATGTACAAAATAATCGCTAACTTCGCTAATTCAGATGGTTGATATGAGCCGCCTAAAATGCCACGCTTTGCGCCCAAAATGGATTCGCCCAAGAAAAGGATGACGATAAGGCTGAGCAGCGTAAAAATCAGCAACGGAACCGACACTTTGCGAAAAATATGGTAATCAAACTGCATGATGACGACGATGCCCGCCAAACCTATCAGCAGTGAGATAAATTGACGCTGGAAGTAGTAGCTGGTGTTATCTTTATACAGAAATCCATAATCAAAGGTGACGCTGTAGACGGCCAACATGCCAACCACGAGCAGGGC
>CAYSDT010000462.1:1545-2838 GCA_964429835.1 uncultured Ardenticatenaceae bacterium
CAATACAATTTTCTTAAATAAATCGCCCCGTTTAGCAAAATCGGGGAATGCGTCGTAGCTTGTGCCGCCGGGAGAAAGGAGGATGATGTCGTTGGAAACGGCCGTTTCTCCCCCCACCTCAATCGCCTCTTCCACCGTCTCCACTTGTGTCATCGCCACCCGACCAGCCATTTTGTCTGCCAGCATGGGTGCTAACGCCCCAAACAACACCAGATGTTTTACCCGTGCGCTCACCACGTCCGCCCACGTTTCCCACACCATATCTTTGTCCTTGCCGCCAGCAAGCAAAATGATGGGTTGATCAAAGGCGGACAGTGCTGCCAACGCCCGCTCTGGCGCGGTGGCGATGGAATCGTTGATATATTCCACACCATTGATCGTCGCCACATGCTCCAGCCGATGTTCCACGCCCGTGAAATGTCGAATCGCTGTCACCATCACTTCTGCGGAAATGCCGACGCAATCGGCAAGGGTGATGGCCGCTAGGACATTGGCGATGTTGTGTTCACCGCGCAGTTGGATGTCGGCGCGGGTGCAGATTTGTCGGCGTTCACCGCCCTTTGCCAGCCACAACACATCATCTTCTAAATATGCGCCGTCGGTGACGGGGTGATGGAGGCTGAAAGTTCGGGAACGGCCGTTAATCACCCCGCTCAACCCCATCGCCCCCGCATCATCAGCCGATAAAATAGCAACATCGCCAGTCGATTGGTAGCGCAAAATGTTCGCCTTCGCCGCACTGTACTGCACCATCGTCTTGTGCCTGTCCAAATGATTGGGCGTGATATTCAACACGGCGGCGATGGGCGGGCTGTGTTCCCAAATTTCCAACTGAAAGCTAGACAACTCTTGTACAACGATGTCATTTGCTTTTATTTCATGCAGATGGGTGATTAACGGCCGTCCGATATTGCCACCAACCCATGTACGCCGCCCACTCGCGTGACCCATCGCCCCCACAAGTGCAGTTGTGGTGGTTTTGCCCGCTGAACCCGTTATGCCAATAACTTTGACAGGGCATCGTTTCAAAAATTCCTGCGAATCATTTGTGATACGAATGTCCCGTTCACGCGCCGCTTGCACAAATGGCGCATCGGCGGGAACACCACCGCTAATCGCTAACAAATCAACCCCATCCAACAAACCCAGCGGATGTGAACCCAACGCAAAAGTAATATCCAGATCAGCCAGCGCGTCCATCTCGGTTTGCAATTTGGCGGCTGGGCGCAAATCAGAAATCGTAACCATCGCCCCTTCTTGCACGGCAAAACGGGCAAGGGCTGTCCCTTGCCG
>CAYSDT010000463.1:0-2826 GCA_964429835.1 uncultured Ardenticatenaceae bacterium
CGATTAAGAAATCACGACTCTACCTGTTCTGCCTTGAACAAAACGAAGAAACATTCTAACGATGGCGTAAGCTGCCCGCCGATTTTGCAAACACAACCCAATTTTACCCGAAACTAAACACGAGAAAATCGCACCGAATCCCCTGAGCCGAATGTGGGTCAGCTTAACGCGAGGTTAGCTGGCTCTTCCGTTCATAATTTTCTGAATGCTGTGTTACTCAATGCAAAGTCCACACGATAGTATTTTACCGAAACATTACTTACTTGTGTTAGTGCATACGATAATTTAATGTCTTCATCGCGACAAATAATTATACCTTTTACCGATTCTCCATTATTACAAAGGTGTTCACTTACCCACCCCATATATCGCAATATTTGCCCAACAACCTTATCAGAACCACGACCTTTTTTTAGTTCAATTATCACGAATGAGTTCTTGTCGGATTCTTGAGCAAGAATATCAATATCTCCAACATCGGTACCATATTGTTGACCAATAATGTTTTCTTGTGCATCTTTATAAAGTTCAATCTCATCTCTAAAAATTTGTGAAAAATTTGAGACAATGAATTCTTCCAAATACTTTTCAAGAATAAATTCAGTTTGATTATCCACGTCTTCTGGAAAAAACAATTTACCCTTAACCTTGCCAACAAGGTCATTGAATTTGCTTTTGGGTATTTCGTGCAATGCCTGTATACCAAATACGATGCGGTCAAATGTGACATTTCTAGGAGTCTCATGCCAATTTACGCCGATATAGCTTCCATGGGCGTTTTTATCGCCAACCGATTTAGCATTTTTAGCTTGGTCGTAATATGCGGTTTTAGTTACTGTTCCAACCGCTACTATTTGTTTTGTTCCCCTGCGAGCAATAATAATATCGTCTACTTGAATATTATGATAGAAATTCCAAAGCATGCCAAAAGTTCGACCAGATGAATTACTGTCTGTGTAAGTGTTTTCAATTAGAGTTCTCAATTCATCTTCGTTTAAAGACGATATGTCCCCTAACTGACTCCAACCTAAAGAAATCACCTCATTTGAGCGATCATATTGCCAAACTTTTTCCCATAATTGTGGAGTTTCGGAATTGTACGGTGCTATAACCCAATATCTTGACATTATTCTCGCTCTCCTTTTACATCGGATAAGACTTAAGCCAGCTAACATATATTATGCCGAATGATATTCGGTATAAACCCCTGAAATTCGTCTTATTAAGATGAAAAATGGGGGTATATGCGGAATTTAATTCCGCATATACCGCTTATTTACGGCAAAAAGCCGACAATCCGTTATCCTGCATCCAACTCAAAAACGGCCGTTTCATCCCCATCATCTACCTTTTCACCCAGCGCGTAATAGTACCGCCTTCGATGGCAACATGCTGGATTTGTTTGAGCAGTCCAGGATCAACGGCTACCAGATAGCGGTGACGTGCATTTGGCGCAATGGTAAACTCAGCGGGTTCAGTTTGATCCCAATAATCTGCCAAATCGTGCGTATCCCAAAACTCAGCAATTTCCTCATCACTTTTCATATCGTCGTTTCTCTTTCAGTCATGGATTGATCATACCATGTTTGCTACAGAAATAATCAGTCAATTGTTAATTGCTCCCCGCCCCATCTCTTCAATATATTCCCACGACTGATGACGGAAATAAGTGTTGTACAAATCCGCATAACGGCCGTTTCCCTCCATCAACCCCTCATGCGACCCCTCTTCCAAAATCGCCCCATCGCCCAGCACGACAATTCTGTCCGCGTGGCGCACAGTGGACAGGCGATGGGCGATCACCAGCGCGGTTCGGTTCGCCATGATGGTGTCCAACCCTTCCTGAATCTGCGTTTCCGTGAACGGATCGATGCTCGCCGTCGCCTCATCGAGGATGAAAACGGCGGGGTCAGCCAACAGCACGCGGGTGAGGGCGACCAGTTGCCGCTGCCCCATCGACAGCCGCGAACCGCGTTCGCCCACGTCGCTGTCCAGCCCATTTGTGAGCGCGTCCAGCCATTCACCGCCGCCGATTTTCATCGCGGCGGCGCGGACGGCTTCGTCGTCAGCGATGGGTTTGCCGTAGCGGATATTGTCGCGCACGCTGCCTGAAAACAGGAAGGGCGATTGCGGCACAAGCCCGATTTGCTGCCGATATTGCCCCAAATTCAGGCTGCGAACGTCGCGCCCGTCGATGAGAATGTCGCCATCTTGATATTCGTAAAAGCGGGTGAGCAAATTGGCGATGCTGCTTTTGCCCGCGCCTGTATGCCCCACAAGGGCGATGGTTTCGCCTGCGGCTACGTCCAGTGAAAAATCGGGCAAGACGACTTCTTTGTCGTTGTAACTGAAATTGATGTGCTGGAATTGCAAACGGCCGTTTAACCCATCAACCGCCTCATCGCCCATCTGTTTCACTTTTGGCTCCATGTCAATCAGCGCAAAAACACGCTCGGAAGCGGACAACCCATCCTGAAATTGGCTCCAAAATGAGGCGATGCCCATCATTGGAAACCAGAAATAACGGACGGCTTCCATAAATAGATACCATTCGCCGATGGTGACGGGGCTGAGTTGACCGATCCATGTGTCGGGGCGGGTGGCGAGGCCGCCATAATAGAGCAAAACGGCCGTTCCGAACCCAGAAGCCAACGCCATGATGGGAAAAATGCTGACCAGCGTGATCCCGCGCCGCAAACCGACGCTGTACGCCTGCTGATTGTTCGCGTCGAATGCGTCGTAGATGGCGTACTCCTGTCGGAAGTTTTTGGCAACGACGATGCCGCTGATCGATTCCTGAATTTGGGCGTTAATAACGGCCGTTAC
>CAYSDT010000464.1:0-1250 GCA_964429835.1 uncultured Ardenticatenaceae bacterium
TGATCCTGCCGCGCCTTGCGCGTCCAAATCACATCATCAAACAGCAACTCAGCCGCATTACTGGGTGTCAACCGCCGCATTTCCAATCCCGGCTGATGGACGATCACTTTTCTCAACTTTCCTACTTCTGAATATACTCCAAACTCGCTCATAATTTTTCTCCCATATTTGGTAGGGGCGGTTCGCGAACCGCCCCTACAGACTAATCACCTAACGTAGCGACCATAATCGCCTTAATCGTATGCAGACGGTTTTCCGCTTGGTCAAAAACGATGGAAGCGGCCGATTCAAACACCTCTTCCGTCACTTCAAGACCATTGGGCATATTGAACTTCTCTTCCATCTCTTTGCCAACGGCCGTGTCCGTATTGTGGAAAGCGGGCAGACAGTGCATGAACTTTGTATTTGGATTACCTGTCAAGGCCATCGTTTCGGCATTGATTTGGTACGGGGTCAACAGTTTAACCCGCGCTGCCCACACTTCATCAGGTTCGCCCATCGACACCCACACATCGGTGTAGAGGAAATCTGCACCCTTCACGCCTTCGGCAACATCATCCGTCAGGGTGAGGCGTGCGCCTGTCTCTGCCGCAATTTCGCGGCATTGGGCGACGAGGTCTTCTTCAGGCCATAGATGTTTGGGAGCGCACAAGCGTACATCCATTCCTAATTTACAACCGCCAATCATCAATGAATTGCCCATATTATTCCGTGCATCACCCAAATAGGTGAAAGAAATTTCGGGCAAATCTTTATAGCTATGTTCGGTCATTGTCAACACATCAGCCAAAATCTGGGTGGGATGGTACTCGGCCGTCAACCCATTCCAGACAGGCACACCAGCATATTCAGCCAATGTTTCCACGATTTCTTGACCAAATCCGCGATACTCAATGCCGTCAAAAGTACGGCCAAGCACGCGGGCGGTATCTTTCATCGTCTCTTTATGCCCAATATGGGAACCACCCGGCCCCAAATAGGTAACGGTCGCGCCTTGATCATACGCGCCAACTTGAAAAGCGGTGCGCGTGCGTGTGGATGCTTTTTCAAAGATCATGACGATGTTTTTGCCTGTGAGCCGTTGTACTTCATAGCCGCCATACTTGGCAGCTTTGAGATCGCCCGCTAATTTGAGCAAGAATTTAATCTCTTGCGAAGTGAAGTCGAGCAGTTTAAGAAAGTTGCGATTGCGTAAATTAAAAGCCATTTTTTACCTCCATTTGTAAAAAATATAATTGTAGGGGCGACCC
>CAYSDT010000464.1:1350-2820 GCA_964429835.1 uncultured Ardenticatenaceae bacterium
GGGCGACCCAGCGGGTCGCCCCTACAGAAATTAGAAAATTATACTATCAGGGAAGAATGTGCCGATGCTTAACACAACGGCGTAAATCACGAATAAAACCGCCAAGAGCGGCATAGTGAAGCGCAGCCATTTATCATAACGTACACGCCCCAATGCCAAGCCGCCCATCACCACCGCAAAGGTGGGGTTGACGATGTTGAGCAAACCGCTGGCGGATTGGTAAGCGGTGACAATGAGGCTGCGATCAATGCCAGCCGTGTCTGCCAACGGTGCCATGATGGGCATGGAAACCGTCGCCAAGCCGGATGACGAGGGGATTAGGAAGCCGAGCGGCAGGTAGAGCAGGTGGATGATGTTAATAAAAGCAACACCGCCCAAACCAGCGACCGCGCTCTCCGCCCAGAACAAAACGGTGTCAATGATTAAGCCGTTACCCATGATGACGCTGATGCCGCGTGCCAAGCCGATGACAAGAGCAACGCCGAGCATGTCGCGTGCGCCGTCAATGAATGTTTCAGAGATTCCTGCTTCTCCCAAACGGCCGACAATACCAATCAGAATCGCAAAGCCCAAGAACAGGGCGGTGAATTCGCCGAACCACCAGTTCCATTGCGGAATGGGTATACCAAGATCATTCCAAGGAATAACCCCATAAATCATGATGATAAAGGCGATGGCAAACAGCACAAGGACAACTTTACGTTGTCCAGTGAATTCTGGCATTTCCGTCCCTGCCTCACGCACAAAATGCTTCTCATTATCTGCTTTTTGATCATAGACGAGGGATTTTGTCGGGTCTTTTTTCACCATCTCTGCGTAACGCATGACAAAAATGATGCCTGCGGCTGTGCTAAGCACAAGGATGATGATGCGCGAAACCAGCCCATCAGCAATGGAAATACCTGCGAAACCAGAAGCAACGCCAGTGGCAAACGGGTTGACCGTCGAAGCCAACACGCCGATGCCCGCCCCGATCATAATCACAGCCACGCCTGTGATCGAATCATATCCAGCAGCGATCATGACGGCGATGATGAGGGCGTAAAACGCGAGTGATTCTTCGGCCATGCCGTAGCTTGTGCCACCCAGCGCAAAAACCATCATCAGTACGGCAATCATCCATTTTTCCTTGCCTTTCAGGGCAACGGTGATTCTACCGACACCAGCGTCAATCGCCCCTGTTGCCATCGTCATGCTTAAAAAGCCGCCAATGATGAGAACGAACAAGGCAACGTCAATTGCGCCATATAAACCGCCAGAATTGTAGACGCTTACAGAGCCGTCTCTGGCTTCAATGCCGTACATGCCATTGATGGGCGCGAGTAAACCATCAGTGATGAGCGTTTGTGGATTGGCTTCGACTTCATGGTAAGAACCAGGAACTGGTTCACCATCTGCGGTTTTGTCATATTGCCCTGCGGGAATGACCCATGTGGCAATGACGACCAAAATCAGTAACGCGAATAAGAC
>CAYSDT010000465.1:0-2820 GCA_964429835.1 uncultured Ardenticatenaceae bacterium
AAAAACGGCCGTTGCGGAGTGACAGTCACCTGCGAGGTGACTGTCATTTAATTCTCATTTAATCCGTCAAAAATCTAAACTCGTAACGCTTGTTCTAAATCTGCTAATATATCGGCCGTTTCTTCAATGCCAATAGAAAATCTAATCAAATTATCTTTGATGCCCAGAGCCGCTCTCTCTTCAGGTGAATAGGAAGAATAAGACATAATGGCTGGCGGCTCGATAAGGCTCTCTACCCCGCCCAAACTAGCGGCAATGTAAGGAATTTTAACGCCATCGACAACGCGGACGACACTATCGCTCGCCATTTCACCTGGCTGCACAGCAACGTCAAAGCTCACCACACCGCCAAAGCCGCTCATTTGCCGCTGGGCAATAGCATAGTCTGGGTGGGAAGGCAATCCTGGATAGTAAACGCGCTCAATGGCAGGATGCTGTTCCAAAAACTCGGCGACTGCCTGAGCCGTCTTGTTTTGCTGCTGCACCCGCAAAGCCAGCGTTTTGAGGCCGCGTTCCAGCAAATAGGCGGCGTGCGGGTCTATAACGCCGCCCAACATTCCCCGACTTTGGCGCAGGTCGTGGATTAGCTCAACATCCCCAACCACAACACCTGCCATCACGTCATTATGGCCGCTAAGATATTTTGTGCCGCTGTGAACGACGAGATCGATGCCGTAGATTAACGGCCGTTGGTTAATCGGTGTGGCAAAGGTGGAATCGATCATTGTTTTGACGTGCTTGTGCTGCTTGGCAATGGCGACAACACGCTCTAAATCGACCACACGCAGGTAGGGATTAGTGGGGCTTTCGGTGAGGATGATGCGTGTGTTGGGCTGGATGGCAGCAGCGAGGGCATCGTAATCTCCCATCGGCACCACACTTGATTCTATTCCCAGTCGCTTGAGGAAAGTTTGGCAAAATAGGCGCGTTCTACGGTAGCCGTCATTGGTGAGGATGATGTGGCTGCCACTGGGCAATATGGTAAGGAGGGTGCTGGTAATAGCCGTCATGCCATTAGGGAAAAGAAGCGCATCATATTGGCCGGGCAAATCCCCCGCTTCCAGAGCCAACAGCCGTTGCTCTACCTTTCTAACGGAAGGGTTGCCGTAGCGGGCATAATCAATGCGGCCGCCGCCGTCTCCCTCCAGCATACTTTGCTGATACTCACTGAGATCGGCCATATTAGCAAAGGTATAGGTGGTCGTTTGTAAAATGGGGGTGACGATGGCGTGGTGCGGATTTACTTTGCGCGTTTGAATGTTGCCATGAACGGCCGTTGTACTGTTCGGCCCCTTTTGTTCTGCTTTTAATGCTAAATTTTCTGTCATTTTCTCTCCTGTATAACAGGCTCGGAAGTCAGGCTTTTGGTAAAAGCCTGACTTCTTGACTATTCAACTCTTACGCCATAGCCATCTGTGGCATTGGATCAGTCACCCTTCGATGAACATTTTTGATGATTTCTTGGCGGGATGAGAGCGTTTTCAAATCATACATAGATTGCAAGGAAAGCCACGAAGCAGCATCACCGCCAAAATAACGCGCTAATCGCTCAGCCGTATCGGCCGTGATGGAACGTCGTTCTTTCACGATTTCATGGATTCGCGTGGCGGGAACACCCAACGCCACCGCCAGAGCATTACGACTCATGCCAAGAGGGACAAGGTAATCTTCTCGTAAAATTTCTCCTGGATGAACGGGGCGCATACGGTTAATTGGTCGGCTCATGTTATACCTCAATGATAATCTGTAATTTCAACATTTTTGGGGTCGTTTCCATTGATTAAGTAAGCATTTTAGCTTCTTGTCCTAACCGTTCCATTACCCACATCCTAATCATTGTTTGATAACCAATCCCTTTACCAACAGCCAACGACTTTAGCTTGTCAATTATGAAAGGGTCTAATCGTAAGGATATTTGCTTCATGGACGGCCGGGCATCAACAAAGGTCACGTTTACGGCTTTGGTCTCATCAAGAAAATCTGTAGAATCGTGTGAATCCCAGAAATCGGCCTCTTCTTGTTCTGTCTTAAATTGGGGAATTTTATCAATCATATTACACCTCACTTACGGCTAAAATACCGCTTTTCGGATGGCACCATATCACGAGCGGAAATTACCTTGATACGTTTTCCTTTCCAAGCATAAACGACAAACAGGTAACGATCATCGTATGAACGGCCGTATAGCAAATACTTGTCTCCCTTTGTCCGTCTGACTTTATACGGTGGATTGAAGAACGTTTCTTCGACTTCATCTGGAGTAACGCCATGTTTCCAATCCAATTTGTCAACGACCCAATCCGCCCAGATAAATCCTTGGATCTGCCGCATTAGTCGCCTCTCTTGAATATGTATTGTATATACATCATGTATTCATTGTAAATACTCGAACGGGAATTGTCAATCTTGTATTAGGGAAAAACGGCCGTTTCCTCCCCATCCCCAAAATCTTCATAATTCAACGTCGGCTCTGCCAACGCCCGCTGATAATACTCAAAATCATCCTTGAGTTCCTCAAGCGTTTCCCCTTGCGGCTCAGATGGATCGGCCGTCACCATATGGGGATCGCCATTATCGTTGTAATACACTTCATGGATGGCAAATATCACCGTGCCATCCTCGTATGTTCGTTTGATTACGCGGTAATTCCAACTCATTTTTTCTTTTTACCGCCTCCCATGTTGTTTTGATGGTTAAGCAACTACAGCCATTAGGCGTGACCGCGAAACTGGCTCAAAATATAACCCCATCATTTGATCGGGACCGCAAACCCAAAGAATCATACACACGGCCGTTTCCATCACTAAATTCAACCTCAAA
>CAYSDT010000466.1:0-2813 GCA_964429835.1 uncultured Ardenticatenaceae bacterium
GCCAATTTGCCGCGTGGAGTGAGATTGAGGTAACCCTGATGCCCAATCACGAAAAAGGCGACGGGTTGCGTGGTGTGATAGGTATGCGGATCACCCGTCGCCAAATCGATCATGCGGTCGCAATTGCCGTGATCGGCGGTGACGCAGGCCACGCCCCCTTTAGCGACAATGGCTTGCACCAGCCGCCCCGCGCACTCGTCCACCGTCTCCACAGCCTTAATCGCCGCGTCCAAATCGCCCGTATGCCCGACCATATCGGGATTGGCAAAATTGACGAGGATGAACGCATCATTTTCGTTGGTGATGCGCTGGAGGATGGCTTCGGTTAACGGCCGTGCGCTCATTTCGGGTTGCAAATCATACGTCGCCACTTTGGGCGATGGTTGCAAGTGACGACTTTCACCAGCAAAGGGCGTTTCCGCGCCGCCGTTGAAAAAATAGGTCACATGGGCGTACTTTTCCGTCTCGGCCGCGTGCAGTTGGGACAATCCCGCGTCACTGATGACTTCTGCCAGCACATTTTTAATCTCTTGTTCGGGAAACGCAATGTCAGCGGTGAAACTGTCCACATAATTTGTCATGGTGACGATGGATACATCTTCAACGAAGTCACGGGCAAAGCCATCAAAGTCGGCGAACATGAAGGGCGGCACAATTTGGCGCATTCTGTCGGCGCGGAAGTTGTAGAAGATAATCGCGTCGCCGGGTTGCACGGTCACATCGCGGTCGCACTCTATGGCGACGGGGAGGATGAATTCGTCGGTGATGCCATCGGCGTGGGCTTGTTGCAGGGCGGCTTGGAGAGAAACGGCCGTTTTTCCCCCATCCCCCTCGTGCTTTGCAATCACATCATACCCAATCTGTGTGCGCGGCCATCGGTTGTCACGATCCATCGTGTAATAACGGCCGCAAACGGAAGCGATGGTTACGTTTTTCTCTTGCTGATACGCGATCAGTTTATCCGCAAACCCGCGACTGCTTTCTGGCGGCGTGTCACGGCCATCGGTGATGACGTGTAAAATCGGGTCGATGTCGTGCGCGTTGGCGAGGTCAAGCAGGGCGTACAGATGATCGCTGTGAGCGTGTACGCCGCCTTCGCCAAAAAGGCCGACGAGGTGCAATTTGCCACCGTTGGCTTGCAGACGGGTGATGGTTTGTTGGAATGCTTGGGTTTGTGCAAAACTCCCATCACGAATAGCGACGTTAATGCGTGTCAAATCCTGATACACAATTCGCCCCGCCCCCAAATTGAGATGGCCGACTTCGGAATTGCCCATCTGTCCATCAGGCAAGCCGACGGGTTCGCCCGATGCGTCCAGTACGGCGCGTTCCAGTTCACGATTCCATTTGTCATAATTGGGGGTGTCGGCGAGGATGACGGCGTTGCCAGCGGCATTTTCACGAATGCCCCAGCCATCTAGGATTATTAAAGCGGTTGGACGATAGCGCATGAGAAGCTCCTTTCATCGTAGGGGCGGTTCACGAACCGCCCCTACAGCAAATATATAACAAAAAAGGCGATAGGATTTTCCTATCGCCTCTTGCTCCTCAGGTCGGACTCGAACCAACAACCCTGCGGTTAACAGCCGCATGCTCTGCCAATTGAGCTACTGAGGAAGAACGACGGAGATTATAGCAAAGGAGACGGGAAAGGCAAGGGTAAAAAAATTGATAATTGAGAATGGAAAATGAATGTTAGATGTTGGTTTTCGACGGGGTTGACGTTACCATAGGGGCTGAAAATAAGGAAGCTGCCATTGGGCGGCATAACAAAATTAGACATGGTTCAAAAGGATGAAAAACATCTTTACAGTTTAGCGTTGTAAATGGAACGCAGATGGGGCTGATTTAGCGGATAAACGCGGATAAAACAAAGAAAATCCGCGTTTATCCGCTAAATCAGTGAGCGAAGCATCCGCGTCCTATTTTTATGTTAGGTTGTGCAATAGCAGCCTGTAAAGCAAGTTCTTTGCTTTTTGAACCATGTCCAAAATTAAAGGGAAAACATATGAAAGGGTTAATTCTTAGCGGCGGCACTGGGTCGCGCTTGTATCCATTGACGTACACGAACGCAAAGCAGTTGATTCCAGTCGCCAACAAGCCAATTTTGGTGCGGGTGATTGAATCTATCCGTGACGCAGGCATTGATGAGATTGGCATTGTCATTGGCGTGGGTGCGCGTGCCGATATGATTAGAGAGGCGATTGGTACGGGCGATGAGTGGGGCGTTGCCATCACTTACATCACCCAAAATGAGCCGTTGGGATTGGCGCACGCGGTCAAGGTGTCGGCCGATTTTCTGGGCGATGATCGGTTCGTCATGTTCTTGGGCGATAACGTGATCGAAGGCGGTATCAGCAGCCTCATCGCCCAATTTGGCGAAAGTGACTGGAACAGTCAGATTGTGTTGACGCACATCAAAAACCCAGAGCAATATGGGGTGGCAGAGTTGGACGAAAACGGCCGTATTTTACGTCTCATCGAAAAGCCCAAAAATCCACCAAGCGACCTCGCCCTTGTCGGCATTTATATGTTCGACAAAAACATTTTGACCGCCGCCGATGCCATCACCCCCTCATGGCGCGGCGAATTGGAAATTACAGATGCGATACAATGGTTGGTTGACAACGAGTTCACGGTGCATCCATATGTGCATCATGGCTGGTGGATTGACACGGGGCGGCCGGATGATATGTTGAACGCCAACGATCATGTGCTAGAAGAGATTGCGTATTATGTGGATGGCACGATTGATGCCGACAGCAATGTGGATAAGCGCGTGCGCGTGGAAGCGGGGGCGGAAATCGTCAACA
>CAYSDT010000467.1:0-2810 GCA_964429835.1 uncultured Ardenticatenaceae bacterium
AATTTCCGCGCAGTTTGTTGCCTAACCCCCTTCACGCTATAATCTTTCGTTGGCTGGTGGACAAGACGCTATATTCGGCGCGACGGTTCACTGGCAAAATAATAATTACTGTACTTTGGAGGTACAACAATGATAAGCACGGAAAAGAAAGCCGAAATAATCAAAGATTTCGAAATTCATCCTGGTGACACTGGTTCACCAGAAGTACAAATTGCGCTCATGTCTGCCCGCATTCATGATCTGCAAGGCCATTTGAACACACACAAACATGATGAGGGTTCTCGTCATGGGCTGTTAGCCTTAGTTGGTAAGCGTCGTCGTTTACTGGCCTACTTACGCGACAACGAGCCAGAACGGTATCGTACCATTCTAAAACGACTCGGTTTGCGTCGTTAATTTATTTATCAAAAGCGTGACAGGTGCATGTGCATCTGTCACGCTTTTTTGAATCAGGGGTTGTTGGTTTACGGTTTAGGAATTGGATATTGTTTCGTAAGGGTGACGAAAGACCTGACAGGTTTTTCAGTAGCCTCGCAAAATAGAGCGACCTTATAAAACCTGTCAGGTCTGCTCTACATTTATGAGCCAATCTCCAGTCCCTAAAACTCCATCCCCCACACAATTGCAACGGATTTACGACAGCGTAGCTGTTCATTGTCCGTTGCCAACGTAACTTGGAGGTTACATATGTCAAAAGAAATAATTTTTACAACAAACATCGGAGAGCTGGACATCAGCATCTCCACAGGCCGCTTGGCGCAAATGGCTGGCGGTTCCGTCACCCTGCGCGAAGGGGACAGCATGGTAATGGCAACTGCCACCATGTCCAAAAATGCGCGTGAAGGGTTAGACTTCTTCCCCCTCAGCGTCGATTTTGAAGAGAAAATGTACGCTGGTGGTCGCATTCCCGGTGGATTCTTCCGCCGCGAAGGTCGTGCATCTACTGATGCCATCTTGACCGCCCGTTTAACGGATCGGCCGTTGCGCCCGCTTTTCCCCGATAACATGAGAAATGAAGTACAGGTCATCATCTATGCCCTCGCTTCTGACAATGTATCCCATTTGGACATCATGGCCGTCAACGCCGCCAGTGCTGCGCTGACCATTTCCAATATCCCGTGGAATGGCCCGATTGGTGCTATTCGTGTCGGTTACATCGGCGGCGAATTTGTCGCCAACCCGACCATCCCGCAAATGGAAGAAAGCACACTTGACCTGCGTATGGCTTGCACCAAAGACGCAATCACGATGGTGGAAGCTGGCGCGGCCGAAGTTGACGAAGCGTTGATGGTGGAAGCCCTCAGCTTTGGACACGAAAAAATTCAGCCGTTTATTGCCAAATTAGCCGAAATGCGCGAGCAGGTTGGCAAAGAAAAAGGCGAACCCATCATTCGGGCAGCGAGTGAAGAGTTAGTAACGGCCGTTACCACCCGTATCGGCAATCGCATCAGCGAAATCGTTGCTGAACACACTGGCCGCGCTGACCGCAACGCCGCCGTCGATGTATTACGCGAAGAAATTCTCGCTGGCTTCGAGGCCGAAGAGAGCGCATACACATCCAAAGAAATTCGTGGCGTTGTCTCCTCCGTACTCAAAAAGGCGATTCGTGATCGCATTTTATATCAAGGCATCCGTCCCGACGGCCGTGATTACACCACCATCCGCGACCTGTCGGCCGACATCAACATCACGCCACAAACACACGGCTCTGGCCTGTTCCAACGGGGTGAAACACAAGTGCTTTCCCTCACCACATTGGGAATGCCGCGTGAAGCGCAACGCATCGATGGTTTATACCCCGTCAGCACCCGCCGCTACATGCACCATTACAACTTCCCCCCCTTCTCCACTGGCGAAACATGGTTCCTTCGCGGCCCCAAACGGCGCGAAATTGGACACGGCGCATTGGCCGAAACCGCCCTGCGTTATGTGTTGCCCAGCGAAGAAGAGTTCCCCTACACCATCCGCGTCGTATCCGAAGTGCTTGCCTCCAACGGCAGCACCAGTCAAGCGAGCGTTTGCGCCTCCAGCTTGTCCTTGATGGATTGTGGTGTGCCAATTAAACGTCCCGTTGGCGGCATTGCGATGGGCTTGATTTCTGATGGCGATAAATATGCGATTCTGACCGACATTCAAGGGTTGGAAGACCACATCGGCGACATGGACTTCAAAGTCGCAGGTAGCAGCAAAGGCATCACCGCTTTGCAGATGGACATCAAAATTGATGGACTGTCCAAAGAGTTGATGGCGCAAGCGTTAGAGCAAGCGCGTGTGGCACGGATGGAAATTTTAGCGGCAATGGATCTCGCTATCGCCGCACCACGCCCAGAATTGAGCGACAACGCGCCGCGTATGATGGCCGTTCGCATCAGTCCTGAAAAAATCGGGGCTGTGATTGGTAAAGGCGGCTCCATGATTCGCAGTCTGGAAGAGACCTTTGAGGTCAGCATCGACATCCAAGAGGATGGTACAGTGTTGGTTGCTGGTGATGACGGCGCGAAAACACAAGCAGCGGCAACGCAGATTGAAGCATTAACAAAAGAAGCTGAGCCGGGACAGACATACACAGGTAAAGTTGTGCGTATCACCGACTTCGGCGCATTCGTTGAGATTATTCCTGGCACAGACGGCTTAGTTCACATTTCCCAGCTTTCCAACGAGCATGTCCGCAGCGTTGCGGACGCAGTGCAGTTGGGCGACGAGGTTATGGTGATGGTCACCGATGTCACGCCAGACGGCAAGGTTCGTTTGTCACGCAAAGCGGTTGTGATGGGCTGGACGCTGGAAGAGGCGAAGGCTGATGACCAACC
>CAYSDT010000468.1:0-2804 GCA_964429835.1 uncultured Ardenticatenaceae bacterium
AAAACAAGAGGTCTTGATGAAACCTGTCAGGTCTTTACCCCAAGTTATTGAGATGTTACCAAAAAGGGTTCAATTCACTTACATGAGTTGAACCATACTTGCTCAATTTCTTGGGGGAGACCTGACAGGTTTTTGAACGATACTCGTGTAAAAACAAGCTGTTTCTGAAACCTGTCAGGTCTTTCCTCCGCTTTTTTGAGCAACTACGTTGATCCCTTTTCGGACATGGTTCAAAACAAGAAATACCACCTTTACAATGTGTTATCGTATTGGGCGACCCTTGTGGTCGCCCTTAAACTGTAAAGATCATTTCGCGTAAAATGAACCATGTCCGTATATGTACCCGAAAGCAAGGCACACCTTCTATCCTATAACACCCCATATTCCCCCATTTTCGCAACTTACCCCAAATCCCTGTGTTTATTGCTACAGGGACTTGACAAACCCCTCTTTAATTCTAAAATTATCACACTAAACAAAAATAAATTCGTAACTACTCAGGTGTCATTCCTGTGAAGGCAGGAATCCATATACTTTAAGAGCAGTGGATTCCCGCCTACGCGGGAATGACAATTTGAAAGCAACTTGTCATTCCAGAGAACCTGAGTAGTTACATAAATTCAGGAGAAAATTAAATGAGTACCATAGAAACACGATTGACCGACATTATTGTCGATATTTTGGGCGTAGATGAAGCTGATGTGAAACCAGAAGCGAGTTTCCGCGAAGATTTGGATGCCGATTCACTCGATTTGGTTGAACTAATCATGGCCTTTGAAGAAGAATTCGGCGAAGAGATTTCGGATGAAGATGCCAAAAGCATCCAAACTGTAGGCGAAGCGATTACGTTTATTGAAGCAAAAACGAAAGAAGCTGCGTAACACACAGCAACTGCTACAAGATCAAAAAAAGACGGCCAAACGGCCGTCTTTTTTTGATCCTCATCTAACACCTTTCTGCCTTACTCAGTTGGCACACGCCAATCATCGCCAATCAAGATAGAAATACCATAAGCTGGCAACTCCTCATCTTTGAGCGCAAGCGTACCGTCAATTACATTTAGCGGCGGCACACCCATCAGTTCAATAATGTATTGCGTCGTGTATGGAAAATTGCCGTACACGGTCAACTGGGTTGTGCGATAAGTGGACGCATCGGCGTTGCCAATCTCAACGACAGACAACCCATGCTCCTCCAAATACGTCTGCGTTTCGCCAGCTAATCCAAATTCGGCCGTGCCGTTCACCAGCATCAGCCCCGCTCCTTCGGCGGCGGCCAACGCTTCCAAATTGTCAATCGTGGCGGTGGGGATGGCTGGCGGCATGAATAGTTGCTCGCGCAACACACGAATCTCTTCCCGATTAGGAACAAGTACCTGACGGCCGTCGGGGGTAGTTTCATTGTAGACGTATTGATAATCAATAACGGCCGTTTCTATATCATCCCCATCAATATCCTGCATCAACAACGCCAATTGCAACATCTCATCCAACGACATATTGGTGCGGACATTTTCCTGAAACGATTGCCAAAGCTGGGGCGATTGCAGCATCAATTGCGGCAGCATATTCAATCCCAAAACCTTGTCACGCACGGCCATAATGACCTCTTGCTGCCGCCCCGCCCGATCCACATCGCCGCCAAAAGTCGCCCGTGTACGCGCATATTTCAACGCCTCCTCACCACCCATCTGATACGTTCCTGGCTCCAAATAAAGCGGATCGTAGCCGTAACAATTATCAGGGTAGTCGGGGTCATCAATCAGTTCTGTCACTTCGATCTCGATGCCGTCAATAAGATCGACAACATCGGTAAATGCTTTGAAATTAACGGCCGCGTAATAATCAAGTTCAATGCCCAATGTCGCTTCGACAGTTTCCATCGCCAACGCAGGGCCGCCGCCCGGATATTCGTAAGCCGCGCCCATATAATGCGCCTGATTGATACGATCCAGCCCAAAACCCGGAATTTCTACCCATAAATCACGCGGCAAAGAGAGCATAGCGGCCGTTTTTCCCACAGGATCAATCGTGAACACCATCATCGAATCGGTGTGGGTTGGCCCTTCTTCACCGCAACGCAAATCAATGCCCAGCAACAAAATGTTGACGCGCTCTTGTCCATTCCACGCTTTCAACCCATCAGTCGAAAGCAAGGGGGCGATAGAAACGGATGGCTGCCCATTGCCACCATCTGTCGTCACGATTGCATCGGCTAACGGCTCTTCCCCTGCCTCAAATTGCGGGTCGGTCACTTCCCACACGGAGGCCAGCGTGCGCGTGCTGTTAAACAGCCAGATCGACACGCCAGCAAAAACGACCAAGCCAACGACAACAAATAATATCAATGCCCATGAAGGAACGGCCGTTCCGCTTTCATTGCGCCTATGTTCAAATTTTGAATTCATAATTTTCCCGTAACCACCCACAATCTCGTTCCCACGCTCTGCGTGGAACGAGAGAACAATTACATTCTCCCTTACCCATCTATAAAATCGGGTACAGCCGCGCATTATAACATAAGAAAAAAATCGCTCTAACTCTAGCTCCATCCTCTAGCCCTAGCTATAATTACATTATGAAAACATTAACGATTTCCGGAACACAATTAAAGATAGATGATGTGGTCGCTGTCGCCCAGCAGCGCGTACACGTCGCCTTAGACCCCGTATGTTTACCCAAAATGAAGCAATCCCGTGCCGCTGTGGAGCGATTTGTCGCCGAAGGGCGCGTCGTCTACGGCATCACGACGGGTTTCGGACGTTTCAAAGATAAAGTCATCTCGGCCGATGAGGTGAAGCAGTT
>CAYSDT010000469.1:0-2794 GCA_964429835.1 uncultured Ardenticatenaceae bacterium
CGCTTTCAGCGCGTTTCTTGTACCAGACATCGGTTTTTAACCGATGTTGCGAGAGATGTCTTACCCCCAAACTGAAATACACCCAGCAGCGAGTGGTAGGGCGATTGCATACTCGCCCCAATTCGTGATCGTGATCGTTTTCGTGATCGAAAATCGAAAAAACCGATCACGATTACGATTACGAACAACGATCACGATTGTCGTAACTCATAAATAGCAACGACACCGATTAAAATCGGTGTCTGATACACAAAAGCCCGCTGAAAGCGGGCTGATTTTAACGCGCTTTCAGCGCGTTTCTTGTACCAGACATCGGTTTTTAACCGATGTTGCGAGAGCAGATTGTCTTACCCCCAAACTGAAATACACCCAGTAGCGAGTGGCGAGTTTGCGAGTAGCGAGTTGTAAGTGATAGCTAATTGTTCGTTGTTCATTATAATATGCGGCATGAAATCATATTACCTGCGCCCTATCGCCCTTTTGCTGTTTATGTTGTTTGTGGGAAAAACGGCCGTTTATGCCCAATCCCCCATCACTTTCACCGACGAGTACACGGAAAACAATTTTCCCGACGGCTTAACCTTCAATGTGACCGCAACGGCCGTTGAAGGGGACATCGTTTCCGCCAAGCTGTATTACGCAGTGCGGAATGCCGTTTCGACTTCGCAACAAGTCATCGCCGTTGAACCTGCCAATCAAGTTGATTTGCGTTACGAATGGGACATTAGCGATACGACGATGCCGCCAAGCACGGCCGTTTTTTACCATTGGGAAGTGGTCGATTCGGCAGGCAATCGCATTAAAAGCGAGGAGCAGGTCGTTTACTACGATGACACTCGTTACGAGTGGGATGTGTTTGAAGACGAAAACATCGCCGTTTGGCAGCATGACCGCCCCAAACAGTTGGGGCAAAGCGTGTTTGCCATCGCCCAACGCGCCATCGCTGAGCAAAAGGACGTTTTCCAAACCGATTTGGAGTATCAGATACGGATCATCATTTACAATGATTTTGACGAATTTGCAGATTGGCACGCTTATGTCAACGAATTCATCGGCGGGCAGGCGTTTCCCGCGCAAGGTATCACCGCTCAAATTGTCGGCTCAGATGGCTCAACGGATCGATGGTTAAATGACGTGATTCCCCATGAAATTTCCCATCTTTATTTTTATCAGGTCAGCACCCATCCGCTGTCACAACCACCAACATGGCTAAATGAAGGGGTGGCGCAATACAATGAATTTACGTCCAATCAGTACGCGCTTGATGCGGTGCGCGAACGGGCTGGCACGGGTGATTTAGTGCGCTTGTATGCGTTAAGCGGCAATTTTGGCAATGATGCGGAGCAGGTGTACTTATCCTACGCCGAAAGTTTGTCGGCGGTGACATATTTGATAGAAACGTATGGGGCGGAGGGATTGAAAAACCTGCTGGCGGCTTACAAAGAGGGCAAATCAAATGATGAGGCGTTGATGGTCGGGCTGGGCGTGGACATTATCCAGTTTGAGCAGGGATGGCTGGATTGGCTGGGCGCACCAAAAGGGTTGTATCCAACACCAACGGCCGTTCCGACCCACGTTCCCGTCCCCACTGCGGCCATGATGATGCCGCCAACGCGCAAACCGACAGCAACAGCAACAACAGAAGCGATGGCAACCATCGCCCCCACAGAAACCATCGCCCCCACAGCAACAGCGCAAGCGACGCAAACAGCCACACCCGTTCCCCAAACCGCCAACAACGGCATTTGCGCCACCGCCGCCCTCCCCCTGCTAGCAGTCGGTCTTGTATGGAAGAGGAAAACCGGCTAAAGCCTCGACTCCACTTGCACAATGAAAATTTCTATCATCATTCCCCATTTTAACGGCAAACAGCATTTGGATGATTGTTTTCGCTCGTTACAGGCGCAAACCTTCACCGATTTTGAGGTTTTGCTGGTAGACAACGGCTCAACCGATGGATCGCAAGCGCATGTGCGCGAGCGGTATCCAGAGGTGACGTTGCTGGAATTGGGGTCAAATCACGGCTTTACAGGCGCGTGCAATGCGGGATGGGAAGCGTCAACGGGCGAAATCATCATTCTGCTCAACAACGACACCGCCGTCGCCCCCGATTGGCTGGCTGAGATTATGGCTGCGTTTGAACGGCATCCAGAAGCGGGCATTATCGCCAGCAAAATGCTGCTGTTTGACAAGCGCGACCATTTTCACACGGCCGGCGATTTTTATCGCATCGACGGCATTCCCGGCAATCGCGGGGTGTGGCAGGAGGATGTGGGACAGTTTGACAATGAAGAGCGGGTTTTTTCTGCTTGTGGGGGATCGTCGGCTTACAAACGGCCGTTAATCCAAAAAATCGGCTTCCTCGACGACGACTTCTTCTTCTCCTGCGAAGATGTGGACATCGGCTTCCGCGCTAATCTGGCGGGATGGCAGACGATTTATGTACCAACGGCCGTTGTTTATCACAAACTCAAAGCGACAGGCGGCGCAGTCACGGGCAGCTATTACGACGGCCGTAATTTCCTCTATCTCATCTGGAAAAACTACCCGACCAGCCTGTTACGCCAACAGTGGCGGCCGATTTTGGCCGCCCAATGGCACATCACCCGTGAAGCGATCCGTCATTGGCGTGGTGAAGCGGCGCGGGCGCGATTGCGCGGCCAAGCGGCGGGGCTGTGGGGCATTTTCAAAATGTGGCCTAAGCGCAAACGAGTGCAGGCGTTGCGGGTGGTGGATGATGGGGAATTAACGGCCGTTTTCTCCCCCATCCCCGATTAAGAAATCACGACTCTAC
>CAYSDT010000470.1:0-2790 GCA_964429835.1 uncultured Ardenticatenaceae bacterium
AATTGACAATTGTCAACCCCACCATTTTACAACGCTTACTTAAATTCTGTTAATGCAACAAGTTCATCAAAACGAAAATCATCAACAAGCATTACCAGTGCATCCGCAATTTCTGGTTGTATGGGTCTAATTTCTTCGATCATATCTAATAATCGTTCGGCGCGTCCCTGAATGATGGCATCGTGCAAATCTACACGCCATTTTTCAGGGAAAAGACGCATATCTTCTTGTGTAAGTTGTATATCAGATTGTGTCAATTGCAGTTGTGTTGCTTCTTGATATGTATAGTGTACACCTAAATGTTGCGCTAGTTTCTTAAATAATTCGGCCAATTGGAATGGTTTGGACACAAAATCATCACAAGCCATTGATTGCATGGCGGCTTCTTTATCACCATAGGAACTGCCTGTCAGGGCGATGATGACTGTTGAGTCACCGCCCGGCAGACTTTTGATTCGTTTGGCTGCTTCACGGCCGTTCATAATCGGCATCCGTTTGTCCATCCAAATCAGATGAGGTCGCCACGCATCCCATTCAGCGACGGCTTCCTGCCCATTTGCAGCGGTGTGGACAGTGAATCCCACACCTGAAAGTATCGTTTGCAACGCAAAGCGGGCAGCATCGTTATCGTCCACAACCAACAGGCGAACCTCTTCTTGTTCGGGGGTCAAGCCGATGACATTTTCATAGGATTGACCTGTTTGCGTGTTGCTGGCATCTTCTGCGGGGGCAGAAACGGCCGTTGCCAGCACCTCAACCATAAACGCACTACCTTTGCCCAGTTCACTTTCAACCGTAATGTCACCACCCATCAATTGCGCGTATGCACGACTGATGGATAAGCCCAGCCCTGTTCCTGTTTGCGCTGCCACGCCGCTCGCCGTTTGCGTAAATGGTATAAATGATGACTCTATCTCATCTGCCGCAATCCCCGCTCCTGTATCCTGCACGATGAATTGTAATATAACAGCATCTTCACCCGCTTGATCAGACGGTCGGCTTTTTGCCGTTAATGTGACGTGTCCGTCGTCGGTGAATTTGATCGCGTTTCCTAATAAATTGGTCAGAATTTGCCGTAATTTACGGCCGTCGGCGTAAACATGGCGGGGAAGATGGGGGTCAATGTGGAGAATTAACTGGATCGCCTTGCTTTGTGCGGACACCATAAACATGCTTTCTAAACTGTAAAGTTGCTGATGCAAGTCGAATTCACTCTCGTTCAGCACCGCTCGGTGTGCTTCAACTTTTGAGCTTTCCAGCAGATCGTTAATTAGTGCCAATAATTGCAAGCCACTGTCTTCGATGGGCTTGAGATGGTTTTGACAGGGGTAAACGGCCGTTTCCCGACGCATCAGTTGAGTATAAGCCAAAATAACATTCAGCGGTGTGCGTAACTCATGGCTTATGTTGCCTAAGAAGGCACTTTTGGCGTGATTAGCCGTTTCGGCCGCTTCTTTCGCTTGTTGCAACTCCACCATCATGTCACTCAGATCGTTGGTACGATCTAGCACCCGCTGTTCCAAATCGATATTCAGTTGAGATAACGCCGTTTCTGCCTTTTTACGCCCCGTTACATCATGGATAATCGCATACAGTCGCGCCCCGTCATCCATCTGGATAATTCCTGAATATACTTCAACATCGCGTATCTCTCCAGAAGCCAAACGATGACGAAAGTTAAAATATAGACGTGAGCCAGCGGCACGCTCCATTCTTTCACGAATTTCTTCTTTAGATAACGTATTGATTTCCGAGATATTCATGGAAGTCAACGTTTCCTTATCGTAGCCGTAAAAGATGCTGGCCGCTTCATTTGCTTCTGCAATACGGCCGTTTTTTGGATCAATAATCAGCTTAATTGCCAAACTTTTTTCAAACATCTGCCGATAGCGTAACTCACTGCGGTATAAATCAGCTTGCACCTTCTCCTGTCGGCGTATACTTTGATCCAACCGCCACATAATTAGGCTCAAGATCATCAATCCCAATACCCATAATATGCCCATCGTTGATAATTCATGGCGTATGGCAGTTTCCTCTCTGGCAAGCAGGTTTTTCATCGGCAGTGCAATGCCCACACCGCCACGCACATCACCCACCGCATATCCCATATCTCCATGACATTTCAAACACCCTTCTGTAATAAACATCGGCTGCATTAACCGTAAATAAGGTTGCTTGTCAATATCGACAAATGCACTGGCTTCAGCCGCCCCCTCCTCAAATGAAAGCAGCGCATTGTATTCCCATTCATCAGGTGCATTTTCTGGCCGCATCAACTTCAAACTGGTGATGTGACCTGCTACGCCATACTGCTCAGCATAATCTTCATTCATTTGGCGAATCATGTAAGCGGGGTTCATTAGCGTAAGCGTCACGCCAGATGTGGTTTCAATATCTCGTTCAGGAATGTGGGATAAATAGGGATTTGGCGGCGTGCGTTCAGTTGTCGGCACATAAACACCGCCATGAGAGGTCGCCCAGAAACGAAATGCCTGATCTTTATCGAAATAAGCACGCGCTTCACGCATAGCCGCGTCTTGCGTTAGCTCTTGTTCGTTATACAGGCTTATCAACAATAGCGAAGCGACTGCTACTGTCCATAGCACTGCCAGTAAAATGGTGTAACGGTATAATCGTTTTTCTCGTATTTGTGTTGGCAGTTGTGTATTTTCGACAGTTTTATGTAAAAACTTCATTATGATCGCCCCGATAAATTGAGAAGCTGTAGCAGTAACTCCCCAGTCCCTCTGGTGGTGCAATTTACCTTTCCATTGTCATTCCCGCGTA
>CAYSDT010000471.1:0-2786 GCA_964429835.1 uncultured Ardenticatenaceae bacterium
ATATTGAGGGAGTGTTTGTGGTGTATCCATTTATTTTCCGTTAGGTATAAGTTCCCCACTGTTTTGTTCTCTACGCAACAATTTTAGCAACCGCTCTTTATACTCATCTGAAAGTCCTGCCCAAAATTCTTCTGGAGCAAGTCCAGATAATCTTTCTTCCAACGTGAGCAATTTAACATTGGCTTTTGCTTGCTCTTTTTGATACTCCCAGAAATCTTCCATTGTGTATGGCATATTAATCTCCTCTGCTTGATATTTCCGCAGCACCTCATTTACTATCGTCCCAATTTTTCTACCTGATTTAGCATAATGAAGGGCGGCATCTTGTACTTTTTCGGCTTGACTGCTAAATAATTGCCAAATCAAATTATGCTCCGCTATCGGGATTTCTTTGAGGACGATTACACGAATCGAATCAACGCCTCGATTCGCTTGATAAACGCCATCTTGCAATTTTTGCCAATTCCGACCGCTCTGTTTTGCTAATTTTTGTGGGTAGCGGGTTGAGATTGCATAGAGGCGAAAATGATCTTCTGGAAGCATTTTCTTTGTAGATGGGTCAACTGTTTTGCGGTAGTTTACATAATGACCAGTCAACTCTTTAAGCGTCCAATCATTCAATGATTCTTGCATTGATTTATAAGTTAGCAAATTATGGCGTGCCAAATCTTCAAGACCATCGGGCATTCGGCTGGAAATATGTACGCCTTTTTTCTTTATGATTAAAAGGTCAAGCATTTGGCTTTGGACAGATAGTTCCTTTTCCATATCAATGGATAAAGGGTACTCTGCAAAATCCAAAGTGAGCATAACTCCAAGTAACCGATGCCATTCAATCATAACATAAAGATGCGTCGCACCTACTCCTGACCCAGATACGCCTTAACCACATCTGCATTATCTTTCACTTCATCGGGTGTGCCATCGCCGATTTTGATGCCAAAATCAAGCACCACCACGCGGTCGGAAATGTCCATCACCAACCCCATATCATGTTCAATGAGGACGATTGTCGTGCCGCGCCGTTCGTGAATATCGAGGATAAAACGTGCCATATCCTCTTTTTCTTCCACATTCATGCCCGCCATCGGCTCGTCCAATAGCAAAATATCTGGCTCTAATGCCAACGCTCGACCCAACTCAACCCGCTTGCGTAAACCGTAGGGCAATGCGCCGACAACGGCTTTGCGAATCTGGGCGATTTCCAGAAAATCTATGATTTCTTCAACTTTTTCCCGATGGGCGACCTCTTCCCGTTGCGCCGCCCCCCAATAAATCATGCTCGCCAGACTGCTTTGCTTCATATGAATATGTCGCGCAGCCATCAAATTGTCGAGCGTGCTGAGGCCAGTGTACAGGGCGATGTTTTGGAAGGTACGCGCCAAACCGAGCGCGGCGATTTTCGGCGTGGCTGTTTTGGTCAAATCCGTGCCGCGATAGGTGATGGAGCCTTCTTGCGGCCGATAAAAGCCGCTGATGCAGTTGAGCATCGACGTTTTGCCAGCTCCATTTGGCCCGATGATGGCACGAATTTCCCCTTTTTTGACATTAAAACTAACATCAGATAAAGCGGCCGTTCCACCAAAGCGCATGGATACATTCTCAACGGTCAGTAAATTTGTATTGGAATC
Source organism: uncultured Ardenticatenaceae bacterium (assembly GCA_964429835.1). Lineage (GTDB taxonomy): Bacteria > Chloroflexota > Anaerolineae > Promineifilales > Promineifilaceae > S016-13. The sequence continues at coordinate 1,632 of CAYSDT010000471.1, forward strand.
CATAGAGATAGAGGGTGGAGATAGAGATAGAGGGTGGAGATAGAGGGTGGAGATAGAGGATAGAGATTAGCGTTTAATATCCACGCCCTCTCTATCTCTATCTCTGCTCTCTTTTCTTTGTCAGATAATGCCTAACGCTTTGCCGCCTTCTATCATCGTGTCGGCGCAGTAGTTGAGGTCTTCTTCGGTATGGGAAGCCAACACGCAAACGCGCAAACGGGACAGATGGGGCGCGACGACGGGAGAAACAATCGCCTGTACGAAGATGCCATTATTTTGGCAATGACTGGCTAATTTCAGGGCGGATTCTACATCGCCACAGACTAGGGGAATAACGGCCGTTTCTGTTTGTAACAGATCAAATCCAGCCCCACGCATACGACTGGCGAACCCTTTGTAATTATTTTGCACTTTTTCTACGCGCCACGGCTCTTCTTCGATAACATCGAACGCCGCTTTAGCCGCAGCCGTCGATGGCGGTGGCAACGCAGCCGAGAAGATAAACGCCCGTGATTCATGTTTCAGGAATTTGATCAGGTCGCTATTGCCAGCCACATAACCGCCCGAACTAGGGATCGTTTTGCTCAACGTTCCCATCTTAATGTCAACCGCATCGGGGGGCAGATCGAAATGTTCTTCAATACCATGCCCCGTCTTGCCCAACACGCCGATAGAGTGCGCCTCATCAACCATGAGATACGCATCATATTTCTTACATAATTTGACGACTGATGGCAAATCAATGATGTCGCCATCCATGCTGAATACGGCATCGGTGATGACCAATTTACGGCCGTCTGGGTTTGCACCGTGTAAACGGCGTTCCAAATGATCCATATCATTGTGACGGAAGCGAATATGTTTCGCTTGTGACAACAAACAACCATCAACAATGCTGGCATGATTCAATTTGTCGCTGATAACGGAGTCACCTTTGCGTAACATGCTGGAAATCGTCGCCAGATTAGTCACATAACCGCTGGAATACACAATCGCTTCATCCGTCTGCTTGAAGGAGGCAATACGCTCTTCCAGTTCGTTATGGATGACGAGCGAACCAGCAAGCAGGCGAACGCCGTGCGTGCCTGTGCCGTACTGATCAACGGCCGCTTTTGCCGCCGCGTTAATTTTTGGATGTCCAATCAAGCCAAGATA
>CAYSDT010000472.1:0-2784 GCA_964429835.1 uncultured Ardenticatenaceae bacterium
GCCTGCCGCCCTTTCACCTGTGTCAGCGGCAACTCATTAACTTTCACCCACCCCTTCACCTGCTCATACGCAGCACGGCTCAATAAAATCTGATTCGCCTTAGCCATCTCCTGCACCCGTTTAGCTAAATTGACCGCGTCCCCAATCGCTGAGTAATCCTTACGCAAATCACTGCCGACATTGCCGACAACCGCTTCGCCCGTATGAATGCCCACCCCAAAATAAAGGCGGCGATTTTCTGGCATACGGGCAACATACGCCTCCATATTCTGCTTCACCATCCACGCTGTCCGCACCGCCCGTTCGGTATGATTTTCTTGCGGGTTCAACGGCGTGTTGAACAGTGCCATCACCGCGTCGCCCATAAATTTGTCCGTCAACCCCTGATAATGGGTGATGGCGTGAACGGCTTCCGTAAAGTAGCCATTGATCACATGAATTAACTCTTCTGGGTCAAGCTCTTCGCTGAAGGTGCTAAAGCCGCGTACATCGGCAAAAAAGACGCTCATCTCCCGCCGTTGCGGTCGTTGCGCCGCATCAAGATCGCGCACCTGATCGACTAATGCCGGCGGCAAATATCGCCGTACACTTTCTAGTCGCTTCGTCTCTGAAATATCGTTCAACACCATCGCCACCCCCAACATTTCCGTATCTGATTCGCCGCGCAGGGGGGAAAGTGTCAGGTTAAGCGTCGTGCCGCGTTGTGCGCCAACCAAAATATCCATCTCGGTGTTATGGGTGTCGCCATTTGATTTGACCGTTTCCACAAGGGAGGTGACGGGCAATCCCAACGCATCAAGGCACGTTTGATAGAGTTCGCTGACCATTGAATCCGCGCCCATGCCTAAAATCTGCTCGGCGGCACGATTGTACAGTTCAATGCGGTCATTTTTGTCGATGGTGATGACACCGCTGGCAATCGAAGCGAAGACGTTATCCATCAATCCCTTCATTTCCATGATTTCGGCCAAATGGTTACGAATTTCGCGGAAAAGACGGGCGTTTTCGATGGCAACGGCCGCTTGGTTTGCAAAAGCGGCCAACATATCCCGATCTGCATCGCCAAAAATGCCAGCCGCCACCCGATTGTCGGCGTAGACTACACCAATCACCGTATCTTTATTTTTCAATGGCACGCATAAAATGGAGCGTAAATTATAGCTGATGATGCTTTCCTGAGCGGCAAAACGGGGGTCAGATTGGGCGTTCATGGTGACGACAGCTTCACCGCTTTCGGCCACGCTTTGCACAATGCTGCGACTAATCTCAAATGAAGCTGATTTTTTGATGGATTCCATATCGACATTGCGTGCCAACTGGACTTTTAATTCACCGCTCTCTTCTTCGCGCAACAGCAAGATGGCGCGTTCGGCTTGGGTCAGGCGGATGATGGCATCCATCACAAAGCCGAGAACTTCTTCCAGATCGAGGGAGGAGTTAATGACTGCGCCGATGTCTTGCATCGCTTTGAGCTGGGTATGCTCTTTTTCCTGTAATTTTACGCGCCGTTCTAAATCTTCGATGTTGCGACGCACATAAATGAGCAGGCGGGACAGTTCGTCGCCCGTTTTAACGGCCGTTTGCCGATCAATGTCTGCACGCGAACCGATCATCGTCTGCTGTTGGCGGTCAACAGTGCCGCCAACACGATCAATCAGTTGCCGTAATTCGGTTATATTCGTTTGAATTTGGGTTGTACCTTGTTCACTCACGGGGATACCTCTCTTCTGTGGGTAAATAATCGCTGCTTACCATTAGCATAGTATACCAAAGAGCATTTTCTTTCACACTGTTTGACAGGAAGGGGAAAGGGAATGTGTTATAATCGCGCTTGATTTTTACTTTTATTTAAGATGGTGAGGTAACGATGGGATTTTTGAAGAAGTTGTTTGGTGGTGGCGAAGAAAAGCCGTATGTGGACAAAAATGGGATTTATTTTTATGCGGTGTGTGATAATTGCAAAACGGCCGTTAAAGTGCGAGCCAATAAATCAAGCGATTTGAACAATAATGAGGATGGCTTTGTCTGGCATAAAACCATTGTGGACAGTACATGTTTCCGTCCGATGCACGCTGTTGTCCAGCTTGACCGTAAGTACAAAGTGATTAGTGAGGAGGTTGAAAACGGCCGTTTTGTCACTGAAGCCGTCTACGAAGAGATGGAAGCGGCGCGTATTGCGCCTAAACCGATACCTGACACTGAGGAAGAGTAGTTACGGCTGTTTGCTGGCGGCAAATTTGCCGCCCAGCCATCCCCCGCCCAGTGCTAACAGAACGCTGACGATTGTCCAGATTGATAGCGTGTTGAGGAGCAGGATGATAACGGCCGTTATTACCCCCACCATCATCCCATTTTGCGGCACATCCGTGTCCGCTTTACGGGCGGCATATAAACTGCCGGTAAACGCGCCAATACCTGTAAAAACGGCCGCTATGCCAACCCCCGCGCCATTGGCAAACGTGCCAATCATTTCTTGGTCGGGTGTCCCTCGCGCTTGAAAGCCAAGATAGGTAGCATATCCCGTTATGACGCAAAGCGTAACGCCAATAGAGATAAGAAACGCAATTCCAACCCCTAAACCAACCGATTTCCACTTGATATTTGCAAAATCAACGGACATATAATTTCTCTGCCAATGCGCTAATATCGTTTATTATTGGGTTTGGCAACGCCAAACCCCTACAGTAGGGGCATGGCGTTGCCATGCCCTGCACTTTCCAAAGAACTTGTGCTATGCGTTATTCGTTATCGCTTCCACAAAACCGCCATCATCTTGGGGTTGCA
>CAYSDT010000473.1:0-2779 GCA_964429835.1 uncultured Ardenticatenaceae bacterium
TAGTCGGCGAAGGCCGACTTTGTAGCCGTAGGCGCGAATTTATTCGCTAAAGTACAAGAAACGCACCCAATCCGTTTGTTTCCACAATCCGTTGTTGTCAATCAATACGAAAGGGTTCAATTTGACGTAAGCCTTCCGCTTTCCAAGCGTCATCGGTTTCGCCTTCTTCTAAGGCGAGCAAGCGTTCGCGCCCTAGAATTTGCAGGGCAATCGGCCAACGGCCGCTTTTTTCTAAAATCCATTCCACATCGGCAGCGGGGAAGGGGAGCGGTGAGGCGGCGAGTAATTGCCGCGCTTCTGCTTCGGTCAGGGCATCGAGCATCGCCGTGTAGCCGAAGATATTGAAAAATGGCGAACCCAATCCCCCGTGCTGTGCCAATTTTTGCGGCGATTCGTGCGCCGACAGCACAAACGCGAGCTGCCCGCCCGTCTGATTGGTCGCCAACGAGCGCAAGCTTTCCCAAAACGCATCATCCAGCGTCGGGTAGCGGTCAAGGGCTACCCCAATTTCATCAAAAAGGATGATGGTCGGACGATTGAGATTGTCGCTTACGATGTCGAGAAAATTTTCTAAATCGCATAAATCAGGGCTGGGCATTTCCATTTTTGCCAGCAGATAGCGTAGTAAATTTTCAGCATCGCCCATGCGCGGGTCTTGAAAATCGACAAAAATCCAGCGATATTGGGCGGGGTTGGGCAGCCAATCGGCACGTTGTCCCGCCCGTAATTCGGCGGCGGGGGTGTTGTTGATGCGGCTTATATAATGAAGCAGGGATGTTTTCCCACTGCGTCGTGCGCCGATGATGGCCGCATTTTGCAAGGGCAGTCGCTTGAACAGGTTGAACAGCCGCCGCAGTTCGCGTTCGCGTCCAAAAAAGCGGGCAGGATGGGGGATTGGTGGGCCAGCGATGAAGGGTGAACCCGTATCGCTGGTGAGATTGATGGCGATTTTTGTAGGTGGGGTAATGTGGCCGCTACGGATTTGGTTGTGAAGAACGGCCGTTTTACCATCAGGCTCTATCCCCAATTCACGCCCCAAATTGGCGTGAAAATCGGTGTAATGGGTCAGGGCGGCGGCGCGTTGGCCGCCGAGTGCCAACGCGGTCATCAGTTGGCGGTGTCCTTCTTCCCGCCAGGGGTCTAATTGAAGAAGATGGCGGGCGTGAGAAACGGCCGTTTTATATTCACCCTGCGCCGTGTATCCATCCGTCAGCGTTACCAATGCGCCAATCGCCAATTCGCGCAATTCGCCCCGCTGCTGCATCACCCATCCTTCAAACAGGGGGGCTTGCCGAACGTAAAAGCCATCCAAAAAATCGCCGCGATACAGGGCGATAGCTTGGGATTGGGCGGCAAGGGTTGGTTGATTGGCGAGAAGGGAACGGAAAACGGCCGTGTCTACGTTATGTTCCATCTCATCATTAAAGGCGAGGGTTTGATGGGTGATGAGCAGATAGTCGCCGACGGCGCGGCGCAGTTTCAGGGCGACCCCGCGCAGGTTGCGGCGGGCATCGGCTTCGGGAATTTCGCCCCATAATAATCCTGCTAACACTTGACGAGAAAACGGCCGTTTGGATACCGCCAAATAACAAAGCAACGCCTGCGCCTTGCCAGATGTCAGCCCGCGCACGGGATCCCCCCCGTTCCATTGCAAATGTAACCGCCCTATTGCTGCTAACGCTAGTACTTTTGTCATCTTTTCAACCAAATCACCCTAAATAAACGATAAATAAACGCCTGATTGACATCATAATGATATGATCATCTTATAAGATTACAAATTCCCCTATCTTGCCTTCATGCAAAACGTAAAACGGGGGCAATTACAGAGCATTCTTAACTTTTTACGACAATAGCGGACAAATGAATTGGGTGTGTTTCATTTACTTAAGAACACGGCAGATAAATCTGCTGCTACATTTGCAAAGTCGGCATTCGCCGACTGATATCTAGTCGGCGAATGCCGACTTTGCAGCCGTAGGCGCGAATTTATTCGCTGGCTAAAGTAAATAAAACACACTTTTTTATCCGTTTATTCCCTTAATCCGCTGTTGTCACCCAAAAATGGATAATCCTATGATACCTAAAATACGACGCTCCTCATCAGGTCAAGCACTTGTTGAATTCGCCCTCATCATTACCGTTCTGCTCATGATCATCTTCCTGATCATTGAAGCTGGCCGTATTTTATGGGCGTGGAATCAGGTACAAAATGCTGCACGCGAAGGCGCACGATACGCCATCACAGGACAGACGATAAAACCAGATTGCGCCACTGAAAATTTGCCTAAATACAGCGGTGACTTATGCGTACCAAGCGACGATCCTAGTCATAGTGCATTACTCAGAGTCGCTTCCGTTGTCAGCTACACGCATCAAGCCTTAACAGGGCTGCCGCTTAATGAATCTTCTGGCGCATTTGAAGATGCGAACTATTACAATATCGAAGTATGGGGCGTTGATCAGTTCAATCAAGTTCAACCAAATTTTGCAGGTGTGCCATCACAACCCGTTGTCGTTCGCGTTATCTACCAAGTCCCGATTATTGCGCCTTTCTTTCGGCCGTTTGCTGAATCAGTACCCGTTTTTGGACAGATAACCCTGAATAACGAGAATTTTGGGCAGTTGGGTAATGTCAGCCAAGGCGGTGCAATCCCCCCACAAATGCCTTCCATTCCTACGCCAGGTGTCACACCATCACCAACACCCACGCCCATCCCTCCAGAAAACCCACCAACAGAAACGCCGCCGCCAACGGAAACGCTCGAACCAACAGATA
>CAYSDT010000474.1:0-2777 GCA_964429835.1 uncultured Ardenticatenaceae bacterium
TATCAGACCCGTACACGAAGTGGTCGCTGTGCGACATTTCAATCGGTGTCGCGCCGCACCTTATTGGGTAAAAGTTGAACTTTTTTCAGTGGACTCACTATATCCGTTTATTTCTTTCATCCGTTGTTGCCCCCCTATTTCCCCTGCTTCTCCCCATGATATTGATAATAATAAACGCGGATATTGCCGTTATATAACTTACGCGACCGATTTGGCGTTGCCCGCTTGAAATAAAGGCGGAACATCGTGTCGGCCGTCAAGAAAAAGAGCGACCATCCCTTCTTTTTGCGGAACGTCTTGTGCAGTGAAACGTAAATTTTATTCAACTCAGTATAATCAGACACCCGCTCGCCGTATGGCAAATTGGTGATGACGATGCCATGTTCCTGATCAATCCATAGCTCCTTCACATCTTTAACAGCGAAGGTGATGTCATCAGCCACACCCGCCCGTTCGGCGTTGCGCTTGGCGATGGGGATGATGTTGGGGTCGATGTCGTAGCCAAATAGTTGTAGAGGGGTGTCAGTAACGGCCGTTTCTGCCAACTTCCGCGCCTCATCCCATCCATCCACAAACGGCCACTCCTCCGACGCAAAAAATTGCCGATTCAAGCCCGGTGCTATGTTACGCCCAATCATCGCCGCCTCGATCAAAATCGTTCCCGATCCGCAAAACGGATCGACCAGCAAGCGACCTGAATTCCAGAAGCTCAACATCACCAGCGCGGCGGCCATCGTCTCTCGTAACGGCGCAAGCCCCGCTTCCAAGCGATAGCCGCGCCTGTGCAACCCTTCGCCGCTGGTGTCCAGCGTCATCAACACTTCATCTTTCCGAATGGCAACCTGAATAATGTACTCGGCTCCCGTTTCGGGCAGTTCGTCAGTGTCGTGCGCGGTCATTAACCGTTCTACAATCGCCTTTTTAACGATGGATTGGGTCGAGCGTGCGCTGTCAATCTGCGATTTATGTACTTTGGCATTGACGGGAAAGTAGCCGTTGGCTGGAATCCACTGTTCCCATGCGATTGCGCCTGTTTGATCAAATAACTCGTCAAAATCCACCGCCGAAAACGTCGCTACTTTCAGCAGCACCCGTTCCGCCGCCCGCAGCCACATATTCACTGTCGGAATATCGGAAGGGATGGCATCAAATTCCACACGGCCGTCTGTCGTCACGACATTCTGGAAGCCCAAATCCTGCACCTCGCGCCGCACCACCATTTCCAGCCCAAATTTACACGTTGCAATCAATCTGATGTTATTATCTGTATTCATAATTAAGCATGACCGCAGATTATGCAGATTGGCGCAGATTAAAAATAGTTTTAAAAATCTGCGTTAATCTGCGTAATCTGCGGATAATTTCTTTATTGTTGATCTAAATCGTCAATGATGCCTTGTAATTCTGGCGGTAATTCGGCATTGACGATGACTTCTTCACCATCAGACGGCCGTTTGAAAGTTAATCTCGCCGCGTGTAAAAAATGCCGTTTCACAGTGCGGTACGGTTGGTTGGTTTTACGCCGCCCGTACACCAAATCGCCCACAATTGGATGGTTCACATACGCCAAATGTACTCGAATTTGATGAGTACGCCCTGTCAGCGGCTTGCACTCCAGTAAGGTAAACGCATCGTAAGTGGTGATGGTGCGATATTCAGTTTGTGACGGCCGTGATTTCAATTTCGGATCGGTGACGACCCCCATTTTCTTACGCTCATTGCGCTCGCGTCCCAATGGCGCGTCAATTAACGCTTGCGGCGGATCGACTTGCCCAAAAACCAACGCCAAATATCGCTTGTCGATGGTGCGCTCTTTGAACTGCTTCTGCAAATACCACAGCGCATTATCATTCTTGGCGACCACAATCAAGCCTGATGTGTCCTTGTCTAACCGATGGACGATGCCCGGCCGTTGAATGCCGCCCACGCCCAACACCTCTGGGCAGTAGCCCAACACGGCGTGAACCAGCGTCCCCGTCTCATGCCCGATAGAGGGATGGGCGACCATTTTGGCGGGTTTGTTGATGACGAGGCAATCGTCATCTTCATAACGAATGTCGAGCGGAATGTCTTCGCCAACGATTCCAATGTCAATCACGGCTGGGATGGTGACGCTAATCACATCCTCTAAATTAGCTCGGTAGCTGGCTCTGGACGGCTGACCGTTGACGAGAATAAGCTCATCCTTGATCAACCGTTGCACTTGAGCGCGGGATAGTTCGTCTATTTGGGTGGAAACTTCTTTATCAAGTCGTGTACCGCGTTTTTCGATACTAAGTGTCTGTGTTTGTGGTTCTGTCATAATTTATTAGTTCCCTCGTTCCACGCTCTGCGTGGGAACGAGACCGTTAAGCAAAAGCTAAATAATCTGGTGGAGCGTAAAAGCGGCGTACACGCAATGGCTCAGGCGATTCCGTGCGGCAAAGTTCCCGCAATCGTTTCATATGTGCGGCCGATTTCAACAAAAAGAATGCTTCTTTCATTGGGCCAATATCGGCCGTCCAACTAGGTGGGAGTTGATTGGTTCGCATGGCGAATAGTTCCAATAGTGCCGCCGACATTGACAAAGTACGTTCATCTATAATTTCTGGGCGCGGCGTTTTTACTAACGATGGATTATCTCGCAAATAATCCTGCGTCAAACTGCGAAGCTGCAAACTATCACGCTCCAACGCTACGGCTGCAATTTCCTCAATTTTCGTCATAGATCGTCTCCCATAAATCTACCAACTCGTTCCACGCTCTGCGTGGAATGAAGATCAGGACGCTCTGCGTCC
>CAYSDT010000475.1:0-2767 GCA_964429835.1 uncultured Ardenticatenaceae bacterium
TTTTCCCATTTGAGAGAGATGGAAATGTTAATTTCCTAGACTATTCAGAGATTAGCAACAACTGGGGCCCACCTTGCGATTAATAAACATTTTGTACCGTACAAAACACTCTAATTTTATGTGATTAGGAAGCTTGGTGACGGATCCTCTCCCGTAGGGTGTACCCCTACCCATTATCAAGACAAAAAACCGGGGTTTTTAAGGTGGACTCATCGCCATCTATTAGGCCGATGAAAAGTCCCACGGGCCCCTTGCGGGGATCAAAACACCCCGCCAAGCGGCTCCGCTATTGACCCGAAAAAAATCTCATCCACAACATTCCATCTTGAAAAAGGAAAAACGAAAATGAAGCGACTCATCGATTACGATCGCGAGATCAACTCCCTTTCACCCCCTTTTGCGATCCACTCAACGGCTGGACGAATTGAAAGACAGTATCACCAGAGGGATACCTTCTCCTTCCTGCTCCTACTAATATAGTAGGATATAAAAAAACGCAATTCTTCGTACATTTCCCAACAAAAAACGCATTTTTTCGGCCATTTTGACAAAAAGACGCGCATTTCCGGCCACTTTTTTTGCCACTTTTTCTTACCCATCTTGCCCGAACCACGCAACCTAACCTAATCACCCTTACTCCTGACCCAATATCAAAGGTCCGCCACAAAAATATCCCGAAATTAGCACGCAAAATCCCAGTTTTGAGCTTTTTTTCTGCATTTCCCACCGCCCGACTTCCTGTTTGACAACCCATTTTGCATCCCCTTTAATGTTCCTGTCCTTACCGGGTCATATCACCCGACTGGGCAGCCAAGCGTTTTCGCCCTCGAAGCTATATTATGAAGAGGTGCAATTATGGAAGATATGATGCCCAAGGTGATCAGTTTCTTGGGGCTCTGGGCGATGCTGGGGCTGGCGTGGCTGCTGTCTGAGGATCGCAAGCGCATTCACATACGATTGATCATAACGGGTATCCTGGTTCAGTTGGTTTTTGCATTGTTGATTCTAAAGACGAGGCCGGGGCGGATGGTCTTCGGCGCTTTGCAGCGGTTTGTCAATGGCATTATCGCCTGCGGCAGGGAGGGTTCGGTATTTGTCTTTGGAGAAGGATTTGCGGAGCATTATTTTGCGTTTTCCGTATTGCCGCTGATCATCTTCTTTTCGTGCCTGACGAGCATTCTCTTTTATTGGGGCGTGATTCAGCAAATCGTCAAGGTCTTTGCGTGGTCCATGGTTCGTGTGATGGACGTATCGGGTTCGGAGTCGCTCGCCGCGGCGGCCAACATATTCCTCGGACATACCGAGGCGCCGCTGATGGTTCGCCCCTACTTGGATTCGATGACGCGCTCTGAACTGATGGCGATGCTTACTGGGGGTATGGCGACGATTGCAGGCAGTGTAATGGCGGCCTATGTTGGTCTTGGCGTCGACGCCGGGCATCTATTGGCCGCGTCGATAATGTCCGCCCCGGCCTCACTCGTGATCGCCAAGATAATGGTTCCCGAACGCCAAGTCTCACTGACCAAGGGGCGGGTGCGTGTCGAAGTGCCGCGGCAGGGGCGCAATGTTATCGATGCGGCTTGTCACGGGGCGGGAATTGGTCTGAAACTGGCTCTCAACGTTGGGGCTATGGTGCTGGCGTTTGTATGCCTCATCGCATTGGTCAATTGGGCCTTGGAGCGGGGCCAGTTCGTCATCATGTTGCTTACGAAGGGTTCCGAGGCTGCTGCGGAGCTGTCTGATGGCTCAGTATTGACATTTCAGAAAATCGTCGGCTGGCTGTTCTGTCCGTTCGCCTGGGTTATGGGTGTTCGTACTGAGGATGTGCTTAAGGTCGGCTCTGTCCTTGGCGAAAAGACCGTGCTCAATGAGTTTATCGCCTATATGGATCTCGTGGGTCTGCGGGAGCAGTTGAGTCCTCGTTCGTTCACGATTGCCACATACGCTCTGTGCGGATTCGCCAACTTCGGGTCGGTTGCGATACAGATTGGCGGCATCGGTTCCATGGTCCCATCCCGCCGGGAGGACATCGCCCAACTGAGTTTGCGTTCTATGGTCGGCGGTACGTTGGCCGGCTTTATGACAGCCTGTGTCGTGGGGATGCTGATTTGAAGACTCGACGGTGTTTTGCCGGGAGTGAAATTGTAGTGAAGACCTTTGAAGTAAAGTACAACATGAAATTCATCTGGCGGGTCTGCGTTGTTGCGGCGATGGGTGGGCTTCTTTTTGGCTACGACTGGGTAGTTGTGGGAGGGGCCAAGGCTTGCTATGAGTCGTTTTTCAGTATCAGCGACGATATGCTTTTCAGGCGGGGGTTTGCAATGAGCAGCGCCTTGTTCGGTTGTATCGCAGGCGCTATTCTCTCCGGTTCGCTGGCCGACAGGCTCGGGCGCAAGCGACTGCTGATATCATCGGGTTTGCTGTTCACAGTTTCGGCAATCTGGACGGGTCTGTCGTGGGATTTTTTCTCATACAACTTTGCCCGTATCATCGGCGGTGTCGGCATCGGGCTGGCCTCTAATCTGTCTCCGATGTACATTGCGGAAGTGTCGCCTGCGGCAATGAGAGGCAAGCTCGTCTCGATAAATCAACTTACCATCGTAATCGGGATACTGGCGGCGCAGATTGTGAATATGGTAATTGCGCAGCCTGTCCCTACGGCGGATCAATTGCGTTTGCTGGTGAATGAATCCTCGGCGTCGGCGGCGATGGGACACGAGAGTGGTTTTGATATTGAGGAGGAAAAACAGAAAGCTCTGCGTGTTAC
>CAYSDT010000476.1:0-2761 GCA_964429835.1 uncultured Ardenticatenaceae bacterium
GTTCAACTTTTACCCAATAAGGCATAAATTCTGTCGAGACAAAAAGTTGAACTTTTGGGTTTCGACACCTTTTTTCATCAGTAGAGTCAAAATAATAACAAGATATACTTTCATCGAGGAACACTATGAACAATGAGTATGACATCGCCATTATTGGCTCTGGTATTGCAGGATCGGCATTGGCCGCGATTTTGGCGCGGCAAGGGCAGCGTGTAGTCGTTTTCGAGGCCAAATCGCACCCGCGCTTTGCCATTGGCGAATCGCTAATTTTGGAAACATCGGAAATGATGCGAGCGATGGCGCATTTTTATGATGTGCCAGAATTGGCGTATTTTTCGACCGAAAACTTCCTCCCTTTTGCTGGTACGACGCATGGCGTAAAACGGCATTTTGGCTTTTTACACCATGAGCGCGGCCAAAAACACAACCCGCAACATACCCTGCAAGCGATCATCCCCAAAGAGCCGCACGGCCACGAACTGCATCTGTATCGGCAAGATGTGGATGCGTTTATGATGCAAACGGCCGTTTCCTATGGAGCAACCATCCTGCAAAACAGCCCCGTCGTGGACGTAACCATCACCCCCGCACGGGCGATGGTACAAACTGCGGACGGGCGACAAGTGACGGCCAATTATGTTGTCGATGCAGGCGGTTTCCGCTCCGTTTTGGCGCAAAAATACGGTTTGCGTGACTTCGATTTGCAAACCCACTCACGCGGGCTGTTCACCCACATGGTCAATGTGCCGGGTTTTGAACAAGTGCGTTCTGAGCAACCGCGCGGCGATGGGGCGTATGATTTGCCCTTCCATATGTCAGAAGGCACGCTGCACCATCTTTTTGACGGCGGCTGGCTATGGGTGATTCCCTTCAACAACCATCACGAATCGACAAACCCGCTATGCAGTGTCGGGCTGTTGCTTGACCCGCGCCAACATCCGCAACGGGATGATCTGACGGCGGCGGAAGAGTTCGCGGCATTTATCGCTGATTATCCTGACATCGCGGCGCAATTTGAAGGGGCAACGGCCGTTCGTGAGTGGGTGCGGGCGGGGCGGATTCAGTACAGTGCCACGCAGGTCGTCGGCGAGCGATGGGCGTTGCTGGGTCACGCGGTCGGCTTTGTCGATCCGCTGTTTTCGAAGGGGTTGTACATTTCATTAACGGCCGTTTTTACCATCGCCCACCTGCTTATTGAAGCCAAACAGACGGGGGATTATTCCGCCGCCGCCTTCGCCGATTTGGAGACCGTTTCCCATAATTTTGTCAATTCAGCCGACCGATTGGTCGCTAACAGCTTCCGTTCGTTCAAACATTATGGGTTATGGCAGGTGTATTCGGTGTTGTGGCTGCTGGGCGCGTATACCGAACTGCTAAAATTAAACATGATGCGGGCGCAAGCGGGCGATGATCGCCAAGCGTATGTTGACCAGTTGGTGACGCTGAAATTAGTCGGCGGCGGCTTCGCGGGTTTTGATGAAGTGGCGGATCAGATTGATACGATTGTGGAAATTGTGGATATGGAGGATGAAACGGCCGTTTCTGATGCCATCGCCCAAATTGATGGATTACTTCGTTCGCTTTACTGGATTCCCGACCCATTCATCGCTCTGCTAGATGGCGAACTGTATTTGCCCAAGAACAAAATCAGGCTGAGTTTATTGAAGCCGGGCGAGGGGTTCATGCGAAAAGGGGCATATCGCGCTCACTTTTTTGGCGATTTGACCATGCGTGATCTGTTGAAATACGGGGCAAGGGAGACGATGGAATACAGACGAGCGAATTTAGCACGTCGGCATCGAAAACTGTACAAAGAGCGAATCGGCGAGTAGCGAGTGGCGGGTATGCCTCATCACTCCACACTAAAAGTTGATAACCCTGTAACCCCTCCCTTCTGACAACATCTAAGCCAATGGACAATTCTATATTTACAAGCTGGTGCGTGGTGGTAGGTGGCTTAAAAACGATTGAGGAATAAGTATGCGTAAATTAAAAGTCGGGCGGCGTGCGCCAGATGTGACATTGCAAACGGCAAACGGCCGTTCTGTACAACTTTCGGATTATTGGGGAAACGGCCGTTATGGAACTGGGCGTTCCACCCTGCTCATCTTCCTGCGCCATTTGGCTTGACTGCCTTGCCGAGATCATGTGACACAGGTTGTGGCACACCACGCAGACTTTGAAGCCGCCAACACCAATGTTGTAACCGTCTCATTTGGCACGGAATACTGGACAAATGTTTGGCTCAAAGAGACCCAATCCCCCTTTCCATTTTTGATGGATACGGAAAAACATTCATATCAGGCGTATGATTTGGAATCCTCCACACTGCGATCATGGAGTCCAGCGACGGTTTGGTATTATGCCAAAGCCAAGCTGCAAGGGCGCGAAATTCCTGCCCAACGGGGGGATGCACACCAATTGGGCGGCGATTTCATCATCGACCCGCAAGGGATTATCCGATTCTCTCATCCCAGCGCAGACCCTGTTGACAGACCCCGCATTGATGAATTGCTGACCGCATTACGTTAACTCCCAACAAGTGACAAACCAGTCAGCGTCGCCATAAGTAGGGGCGGCTCGCGAGCCGCCCCTACTGGTGAGAAATTTTTAAAACGCCAATATCCAGCAGTTTATATAAACCCGACAAAAGTCGTAGAACGAAAATCACTCAAGCTATATACTGCCCATAGCTTGAGCGATTTTTGCTTGGGCAAGGAAGGTTTTTGTATGGATAGCGTACAACAAAACAGGATCATGG
>CAYSDT010000477.1:0-2760 GCA_964429835.1 uncultured Ardenticatenaceae bacterium
TGTTGATGGTGTTATCGTTTTTATTCATCTGCATCGGCTGTGAAGGTTGAATGATCGCTGGATAGCGGGGCGGAGACGGGGATGCGTTTGCCATCCCGTGATTGGCGCAGGGTTCCAGTTTGCCGCTTGACTTGGCGTGTGGTGTGCCGTGCCATGACCGCTTGGCTGCGAACAAGTTCAAAGCCGATGCGTTCTAGTGGGGCTTGCTGCCATCCTTGATAGCGGCGCACGCTGGCGTAGACGGGATGGGTCTCTTTGCCGGGAATAAGTTGAAGAACGGCCGTTAATAATTCATCAGCCGACGAGATCGCGTCAGGGTGCATAAATAGCCGTAACCACGTCGCCGCCGAGCCGATGTGCAGGTGAACGAACGCCGTCAGTTCGCCGTTTTCGCGCAACACCCAACTGCCATGCCGCGAAGTCGGCGGGTCAGGGTTTACGATTTGCACAAGGCGGGGGACGATGTTGGAATAGAGCAATTGCACGTCCCAATCGTCCGATTTTTGCTGCATGGTAAGGGCTGGCAGCGAGAGGGCGTTCTCAGGCCATTCCATCAACCGATAAATGTCTTGGCGGGTGTAGATGGCGAAGTTTGCTTGGCGCAAAATGGGCAGCGCGTCTGATTCTTCGTCCACTTCGGCGACGACGCTGTGAATGCCGCGCCGCCCCGCTTCTTGCACCGCTTGGTCGAGCAGGGCGAACCACGCGGTTTCAATTGCACGGGTATTGCGGGTCACATCGGGGCTGATGTAGTGCAGATGGGCGCGGCTTTCCACCCCTTTTTCCATGTTCAGTTGGATGAACCCATCCAGCCCGCCATCGCCTGCTTTGTAGACGAATGTGGGGAAATCGCTGCTGACAATGTTGAGCAGCGCGTCTCGCAATGGCGACACGCCATCGGCGAACGCCGCTTTGCTGTGCATGGCAACGCCTTGCTCGCTCAGGCGGCGGATGAGGGGAACGTCACGAAGGTCAAAGGGGCGTATCATTGAGTCCTCTGAAAAAAGTTCAACTTTTGCCTATTAAAGCGCAAATCTTGTCGAGATGAAAAGTTGAATTTTTTGGTTGAGATGCCTTTTTCGGTAGAGTCATCATTGGGAAATTAGGGTGGGTTGTTCGTCAACGGGAATGGTGAGCAGGAATTGGTGGTCGCTGTTGCCGAGCAAAATGTCGGTACGGCCGTCGTCATTATAATCTTGCATTTTTAGCAGGGCGGGGATGGTGACGGGTACGCTTCGCGTAGACAGATATTCATCAAGTAACAGAACCCCATCGCCCGTGGGGGTGATGGATAGCAGGGTGATTTGTGATAAGTGCGGTTGCGCCGCCGTGCCGCGCCGCAGAATGATGAGTTCGTCTTGCCCGTCCCCATCCATATCAACCCATTCGCTTGTGCTGAGAACGGACGGACGGCCGTTAACCCATTCTTGTTGCAGTTGGGGCAGGGAGGTGACGGGGTTTTGGAGCAAAACGGCCGTTTGCCCTTTAGCCGCAATAGCGTAAGGCGACGGGGCGATGGATACGCTCGTATCCAATCCCGCCCCTCGCATTGGTTTGTCTGGATGGGGGAAATATAACTTGCCCGTGTCCGCCACGACAGGCTGATCGCAACCATATTGCAACGCCATTCCTTGTAATTCACTTTGCAATCCAATCGTCGCACTGCCGCCATGATTGCCTTCAAAACTGCTCGTGTCTTCATATAAGAAGACAATATCGTTACTGCCCTCGAATAATTGCACTTCAAATGTTACGGTGTCCTCATCATCGCCAAAGCGTGATACGCCATCCCACTCGATGACCATAATGCGCTCTGGGGCTTGCCCCACGATGTCATATTCCAGAAAACCTGTAAAAGCCAAGTTCAAATCATCCCAATACGGGGCGATGAGGTCGCCCATGCCAGCGGCGGTGCGGGGTAACAGGCAACTGTTGGCGTAGGATGGGTTGCTGCCGCCAAATTGGATGTTGCCGTTGCTGCTGGCGGTCAGGCGGCTGTACGTTGTGCCGTAAAATGTGAACGAAAACGGGATGGGGATGGCGACTGTGCCATCATCTTCATAAAGCCCCGTGTCCGTTACCGCGTCGATGTAGGCAAAGCCCGCGCCGCTTTCACAAGCGTAGCCGTATCCATCGGGGCCAGGGCAAAGTGCCAACGCAGGCGCGTCAATCTGGCGTGATTGCCACCAAAAATAACCAACAGCAACGATGGCGATCAGTAAAAGGATGATGAGGAATGGGCGGAGGCGATTGAGCATGGAAGGGGAGAGAAATAATGAATAATGAATTTTTAATAATGAATTGTGAAGTGTGATCCTACTTCACAATTCATTATTCGTTATTCATTATTAACTATTCAGTGGTGTCTTCAACGGGTGCGTCGGCGGCGATGCGCTGCACTGCGCCGATGCCGTTATCACGGCCGCTTTCACTTTTGTACATTTGGCTGCCACCGATGGTTTGGCCGTTGGTGGCGGTTAATGAGAAGTAGAAACGGCCGTCTTTGGCGGTCTTTTTCTCGAAACGGCCGTCGTCGGCTGAATTTTTACGCACGGATTCGATACCGTTCTCGCAACTCTTCATGGAAGCATACCCTTGACTGGACAGAATCTGTTCGCCATTGCGGGCGTTCAGCCGAAAGTATGTTTTGTCATTATTACCGCTGAATATCTGAAATTTTGGATTTTTGATCATGTTTTCTCCTTGATTTGACCGATAAACGGCCGTTTTCTATTACATTGCGCTAATCATACTGGTAAA
>CAYSDT010000478.1:0-2754 GCA_964429835.1 uncultured Ardenticatenaceae bacterium
ATTATAAAATAACGCGGAATCGACCAACAAGATATTAAGCAAAAAAGCCAGACTGGATAATCCAGTCTGGCTTTTTTGCTTTCACAAAGCTACATTTTACTCACTCAAACTCATCAAATAAGCGATGAGGTCTTGCATATCTTGTGGAAGTTCTTCCGAACCACCCATGCGTAAACCAAAGTTACTTGTCATCGCACTTGGCGGGCCAGAGCAAGCTGCATTAGGGCAATCTGGGGAAATAAAGATACTCGGATCAAGAATTGATTCGTAAATATACGCTTCGGCCGAGTAGCCGTCAATCCACCCTGCCCCATCTATGCCGATAGATGCCAATTCAGGGCCAACGGCCGCTTGGACAGCATCATCTTCTGGCAATCCATGACAGGCGTTACAGCCATACGTCAAATACGCATCTCTACCAGCATCAACATCACCATCGGGGAAACTTTCGGAAAATTCTTCATAGGTCGCTTCCCATTCATACGCATAAACTGGTATCGCGCATAACGCTTCGCTTTCAAAATTCAGCACATAATCAGTTAAATTTTTCACCTGATCCGGCCGTAACGCGCCGCCAAATTCGTCCAGCCATGCAGACATGATGTATCCAGCACGACCAGAGGAAATTGTCGTTTGAATAAACGCCTCTTTTGTGCCAATCCAGCCCATCGCCTCCATGCGTGCCGACACATCACCACAAACAAGGCCGGGATCATTTAAGGGCATTCCGATACAACTTTCTTCATCAGGGCAATCTTTTGCCAAACCATCCACACCGTGACAAGTTGCACAATTCCCAGCGTATAGCTCGGCACCAAATTCGATAGAGCGGCCAACTTCCGCATGGGTAAATTCTTCTAAGCGGACTGGCTCGCGCAAGGTGGCGTAGCCTAAAACCATCATTGTCAGCATAAAGGCGATGGTTCCTATTACAACTTTAATTTGCATAATCTCTCTTTCAGCTACTCGTTGAAAATTGTCGGCAAACGGCCGTTAACAATCTTTATTGATATAGCGGCACTCCTCTTCATATAAAGCATCAGCATGACGATAATCAACCCAATCCGTGTCAATCAATAATTCACCCGGATTTTGTGGGTCTTCTACACGATAAGATAATGTCATTTTGATTAAATCAGGTTGCAATTGTTCCACAATCAGTACCGCATATGGGTCAGGCATGACAGAATCTTTGAAATCGTTGCCATAGCGCATCGAGCCATCTTTCAATTCTGTAACTTCACACGGTTCCCACTCGGTGGTTTCAATCGAGCAACTATATCTGTGCATCGCTTCTTCAAACTCGGCCAGTGCATTGGTTAAGTATGGATTTCCTTCAACAACTTCGCCCGGTTCATACTCGCCGATTGGCATTGAGTCGTAGGGTACGCCTTTCATAATGCTAGGCCCTTCCTGCGGCATAATTTCCGAACTCACTTCCAGTTCGGCCGAGCTTTCAACGCGGAATTTGGGTGAACCCATCCAGTTAGAAACCAACATAAAGGCCATAAACAAGAAGGCAACGCTTAATCCCACACGACGGTCTGCGTAGCGACGGCTTTTGCCGACTTCAAAATATGGCATGAAGATGAATGCAAACATTAGCAAGGGAATGAATCCCACAACCAATGTCTTGTCGGCCAATTTCAGCCAGCCCTGTGACCATGAAAGATACCATGGGGCAACAACGTGTAACGGCGTTACAACAGGGTCTGCATGGCTTTCTAGCGGTGCATCCCAAAACCAGAGGGAGCCAACGACAAGGAAAAGAATCATCAACGCTGTCCACATCAATTCGCTGGTCATGATGTCAGGATTAAAGTAAATGCGTTTGTTTTTTGGAATACGTTTGGCGGTATCTTCACCAATCTCTTCACTGCCAGGGGGGCGCGAAAAGCCGTGTAATACGACTTTGTAATAATGTACAAAGAAGAAGATGCCCATAATAAGCGGCAGCAGCAAGACGTGGAACAGATACCAGCGAAGCAGACCGCTTGCGCCTAACGCGGGGCCACCCTGCAAAATCAACAGTACATTGGCGTTGAATGTTTCGGGGCTAATGCCGGGTAATGGCGGAACGGGTGCAGATTCAGCACCACTCAAAAAGACGGTTAACGCCCAATACGCTAATTGATCCCATGGGAGCAAATAACCGCTAAAACTTAGCAGCAGGGTGAGTACAAGCAGAATCATGCCCGTCGCCCAAGTGAATTGGCGTGGCTTTTTATAACTGCCAGTGATGAATGTTCGCAGCATATGCAATGCCACCACAAGAACCATCACTTCTGCGCCCAAGCGGTGCATGTTACGCATGAGTTGACCCAATGGCACATTGGCTAAAATGTTCCACATGTTGCTATACGCAACGAGCGGGCTTGGGGTGTAGAAAATCATCAACAGTAAACCTGTGATGGTTTCCCAAACAAGCATAAATGTAGATAACCATCCCAAGCGGAATGTGGGATAGATGCTGGTGACTTCAGTGTGATAGAAACTGGGGCGAATGTGAAGCCAGAAACTGTCTGTATGTGGACGTAGGCGTGGATTCGGGCGGCGTGGCGCATCTCCACGCAACGCACCGCGAATATCGTTGACGGACATCCCCGCAGTAAGACGGGTGACGACTTCGTCTGCCTTGGCAATGGTGGCTTGTTTTGCCCCCATTGTTTTAACTTGATCCAAGAAGGTTGTCATAATGTTTTCCTAACTTTTTTCTTAGGAACGAGGGTTAAATGAGTCCACTGAAAAAAGTTC
>CAYSDT010000479.1:0-2752 GCA_964429835.1 uncultured Ardenticatenaceae bacterium
GTCAGACATCGGTTTTTAACCGATGGATTTGAGAATGCACTCAAATTCCCGTTCAGGGGAGACCTGACAGGTTTTTCGAAGATACTCGTGTAAAACAAGAGGTCTGGATGAAACCTGTCAGGTCTTTACCTCAAGTTATTGAGATGTTACTTCCAAACCAACGGCCGTTTCCCCATTTTTTACTCCCTCAATCCAAATCCGGAATCTCACCCCGTGACATCTGAAAAGTTCAACTTCTCAAAGAAGTTGAACTTTTAATAAATCCACTCTTCATGCGCCAGTGGCGACTGATTCAATATATCCCGATGCAACCGCCACTGCGGCATAAACCGATCCATATGAGCGCGAAACTGGTCATTGTGCTGCCGTTCCAGCAAATGAACCATCTCATGCAATAGAATATACTCCAGACACTCAGGCGGTTTTTTTGCCAACTCTAAATTGAGCCAGATGCGCCGCGCCTCGATGTTGCAACTGCCCCACTTCGTCTTCATCTTCCGCACGCCCCACTCGTTGACCGTTTGGCCGATACGCGGCTCCCATTTGGCGATTAACTGCGGAATACGCTCTTTCAATGCCGCCCGATACCACGCATTAAGGGCTAATTTTCGACTAGCTCTGTCGCTGTTTGGTTTCACATACAGCATAAGCCAGCTATTGTTTTTGATAATGACTTCGTGTTTGCCATTGCGCTCCACAACTTCCAAACGATACCGCTTTCCCCATAAATAATGACTTTCGCCCGTCACCATTTCCCGTTGCGATTGGCGCGGTTGAGCATGAAAGGCGGCCTGTTGCCGCTTAATCCAACTAAGTTTGGAAATGACAGCCAAGCGCACATTATCATCAGTAACATGGGTGGGAACGGCCGCTCGCACACGGCCGTTTGGTGGATACACCCCCAGATGCAAATTTTTAATCGGCTTGCGGATGACCTGAACATCTATGCCGCTGACGGTGAGAAGTTCAACTTTCGGTAAAAGTTGAACTTCTGGGCTATTGGTACTCATCCTGTTTTTTCACCACATTCAACAGATCATCCAGATTGACATCGTATGTCCCCACCTCTTCACGAATGACGTTGAGAACTTCCCGCTCTTTGCGGCGATTGCCTATCCAGCCGTCTTTTTTGGTGTAGCGAACGGCCGTATCCACCCGAATCGTCAACTCCTCATTACCGTCGAATGTGTCGTACAAATTACGCTTGGCAGCACTATCCATCGACGCGGGATACCGCGCCGTTCCCCCACTGGCTGGCTGCACAACTTGGGTTGCTAATGCTTTTACCTTTGCCAGATATTCTCGATACTCAATTGCCGCTTGTCGCCGCGCTTCGATTAGGGCATCAAGGAGTTTCGACATTTCTTCGTAATACTTGGGATTAACAGGCTGCTCATCAACGATGATTTTACGGATATTGTTTTCAATCGTCTCGGCCATCGCTGTCGGGTTTTCTCTAATGCTTGCAGGCAACATATCTAATGCGCCCTCCCCTCTTTCCACAAGCAGCGCAACCAAGCCCATGTCTTCAAAAGAAGAAACCTTCTTGCTGTGATCTGCACGAATATACATATCAATCAGATAGCGCATCGCTGGTTCATACTGCTTCATATCAAGATGATCGCCACTATGGTGTTTTATGACTTCCACCAACTGCTGATAGAAGTAAATATCTTTTTTAATGGCAGCGATCTCAACCTTTGTGTAACCAGCTTCTTGTATTTCGTTAGCGATATTAGCGTAGGCGCGGAGGAAAGCAGCGGTTGCTTTGTAAAGAGCGACCCGTCTAGGCTCATGCTGGCGCATACTGTCTGTGTCGGCATTGTCTACCGCACTGAAATAGTGGAAATAGTCTGATTGTTCTCGTGGAGATTCCACAGGTTCACAGATCGCTTTAACGGTTTCGCGGGTATCATCCAACCGCTCCCGTGCTTTCTCCAGTCGATCTGTAAGCAATCCCGCTACGTCGTCTGCATCATAGCCATCTAGTGCGCCGCTGGTGTAATCTCCTATTGCCCCTTCCAAACTGTTGAACAAATCCTTGTAATCAATGATGTAGCCGTACTCTTTATCATCACCATCCAGTCGATTAACGCGGCAGATCGCTTGGAAAAGACCATGATCGTGCATCTTTTTGTCGATATAGAGATAAGTAGCTGGTGGTGCATCAAAACCTGTGAGCAGTTTATCTACCACAATGAGCAAGCGCATCTGACCAGGCTCTTTGACAAAGCGTTTCTTAACGGCTATCTCAAACTCTTCCACCTTATACATTGCCGTTTCTTCTGGTTCATTGAAATGGTCGGCTAGCATTTGGCGATAGATATTGTATTTGCGTAGTTTTTCTGTCATTCCCTCGCCGCTATCCTCTTTGCTAATGTCGGATGGGGATGGTTTGTAGCTGGTGACGATGGCGCATTTACCCGCCAAGTCGGTGCGACTAAACAGTTCATACACTTTGCACGCTTGGTAAATACTGGCACAAACAAGCATGGCATTGCCGTTTCCTTCGGCTAAACGCGGCCTCTTTTTCATATCCAGCCAAATATCGTGAACGATTATTTCCAGACGGGATTGACTGGACAGGACTTGTCTCATCGTTCCCCATCGCTGTTTTAGCTGTACCTTAGCCATCTCGGATAAACCACTGGTATTGGCTTCAAACCACTCATCAATGCCTTCTTCTGACGTGATATATTGGTCAATGTCCCGCGCTTCATAGCGTAAATCCAGCACCACGCCATCGGTGACG
>CAYSDT010000480.1:0-2745 GCA_964429835.1 uncultured Ardenticatenaceae bacterium
CGACCGCGCCGCTTGCCAATCGCCGCTTTGACAGCGCGACCAATCAAATTGCCGATGAAACCGCCAACGGCCGACATGATGAATAACGCCCAGAAACCGAGCGCATTGCTGCCCATCACCACCATCGCACCGATGGCAATACTGAGCGGCAACGAAACCGCAAGGGCGATGAGATAGTCGGTTGGTTTGGCGGTGTAGTAGGTGTTTTCTAAATCCCGCTTACATTCGGGGCAGATGTAGCCGACGGGGGTTTTGTTGGCACATTTGATGCAGATGAGTTTGTCGCAATCGTAGCAGCGCAACGAAGTGGGGGTGTCGTGATGGCGGTAACAATGTTGGATGTCGCCAGACTTTTCGTCGTCGGCGTTGTCATCGGTTGTCTCTTTTTGGGCGACTTCCTTTTTGGAAACGGCCGTTTTTCTCTTTTTCTTCTTTACCGAGTCGTGTTTGGTGTTATCTTTTTTTTTTGTATCTAACTTTGTCTCCACACCCGCCGACATGGTACGCACATTTTCAGCACGGCCGCCATCCCCTCGCTCCTCAGCTTCCGTCTGCTCTTCGTGTTCGTCATCATCGTCAAGCTCCTGCGCGATTACAAACAGCGATTCAATCTCTTCGCCGCGCAAAGCGGCTTGCGCTTGTTCGTTATCTGGCTCCAACTCGAGGATTTGGCTGTATAACTGCGTCCGCTCATCCATGTCCAGCGTCGTTTCCGCCAAACCAAAATGCGCTTCCACAGAATCAGGGGCTTCCACCAAAATGTTGCGATACAGTTTCTCGGCGGCAGAGCGTTTGCGATGCCATCCGACTTTTTTTGCCTGTCGTAATAAAAAGTTTAATCGTGTTTCAAGAATCATAGTTTTTTGAGTAACAAGTAACAAGTAGCAAGCGGGCAAGCAACAACCTGTTACTTGCAACTTGTTACTTGTTACTTGCTACTTTAGCCGGCGTAACAGTCGCCGATAAAAGTATTCTGGTGGGTCAAGGCGCACGAAGGCGGCTTGTTTGCTATGTTTGCGGACGACGATTTCGTCACCGTCGGCTAACATCGCGTTGTTATGGCCGTCGGCAGTGATGACGGCATCTCGTTTCATCTCCACGTGCAGGCTGATTTCAGCGTCGCCGGGCAGAACCAATGGGCGATCAAGGCTCATATGGGGAGCGATGGGAATGATGATGAAATTTTCCGATGTGGGCGGCAAAACGGGGCCGCCAACGGTCATCGAATACGCTGTTGATCCTGTCGGTGTCGCCACAATCAACCCATCGGCGCGATAGGTGGCGATGGGTTCGCCGCCTACATGCAAATGGATGGTGACGAGGCTGATGGGTACGCCGCGACTGATAACGATTTCGTTGAGGGCGACGAATTTTTTGAGCAAACGGCCGTTTCTTTCCACAATCGCCCGCAGCATCAGCCGCTTTTCCAGCCAAAATTCGCCAGCCAGCACGCGGGTCAGCTTCGCTTCCCACTCGTCGGGTTCGGCTTCGCTCAAAAAGCCGATGTGTCCCATATTAATGCCGAAAATTGGCACACCAAACGGCAACGCCTTGCGTGCTGAATTCAAGGTTGACCCATCACCGCCCAGCACAATGAGCAGATCGGTTTCCGCTAAACGGCCGTCTACCTTTCCCCGTGACGACCCAATCCATGAATCAATCCCACGCGCCGCCAACCACGCGCTGATCTCATCAGCTAACGGCCGTGCATGTGCGATTTGGGGTTGGTGCAGAATGCCGATTGTTTTCATTAGGGAGTTGCAAGTTGCAAGTAGCAAGTAACATTTGCGTACTTGTTACTTGTTACTTGCCACTTGCCACTTGCTCGCTTGCTACCTGCAACCAGTTGACCAATTCCGCCATTGCCACCGTTTCCTGCTGACCGCCGTCCAGTGGGCGGACGGTGACGGTACTGTTTTCGACTTCGGATTCGCCGATGATGAGGACGAAGCGGACGTTATGCTTGTTGGCTTCGCGCATTTGGCTTTTCATGCTGCGCTTGTGGCGGGCAAAGGCTAATCGTGTGCCAATGCCGGCGGCGCGGAGGGCGTATGTGAGGGAAACGGCCGTTTTCTTCGTCGTTCCGCCAAAATGCGCCACCATCACGGGTGGGGGAGGGGTGATGGGCGGCTCGATGCCCTGTTGTTTAATGCCTAAAATAATGCGCTCGATGCCGCTACCAAAGCCAACGCCCGGCACAGAATGGCCGCCAATCGCTTCGGATAGGCCATCGTAACGGCCACCGCCACAAACGGCCGCTTGTGCGCCGATGCCTTCAGCCCACACCTCGAATACCGTCTTGGTGTAATAATCAATGCCGCGTACAAGGCGGAAATTGACGCTGTACGGCTCGTCCAGCGCGTCTAACATGCCGCGCAAATCGGTGAAATGCTCGGTACAATCGTCACACAGATGGTCGATGATGTGTGGCGCGTCGGCGAGCAACGTGTCCATCCCTTTTTCCTTGCTGTCGAGGACGCGCAACGGGTTTTTTTGTAAGCGTTCAAGGTCGATGGGGGCTAATTTGTCTTCGTGGTCGGCTAAATATGCTTTTAACGCCGTCATGTAGGCGGGTTTGCAAGTGGGGCAGCCTGTGGAGTTAATCTGGAAATTCAACCCTTTGTAGCCAAGCGAGCGATATAAATTCATCGCTAACATCATCACTTCTAAATCGGCGGCGGGGTCGGTTTCGCCTAAAATTTCGGCGTTAAATTGGCTGTGCTGGCGATAGCGGCCTGCTTGCGG
>CAYSDT010000481.1:0-2737 GCA_964429835.1 uncultured Ardenticatenaceae bacterium
CCAAAGTGATGGTTGTACCGAGCCATCTGGTTTTGTATGAGGACATGTGCAGCTTAGGAAGGGATACTGATTGCGCTGATTTTTATCAGCTGGCGAATAAATTCGCGCCTACGGCTGCAAAGTCGGCCTTCGCCGACTAGAACCCAGTCGGCGGAGGCCGACTTTGCAAATGTAGCAGCAGATTTATCTGCCGTGCTTTTAAGTAGATGAAACATAATTATTATTCTGGCCGCACAATTAACGCGCTGGGGTCGCCGAGCAAGCCGAATGTGTCGCTGACTTCGGCTAGACCGCTGTTGGAGACATCCAAGCCCGCTTTTGCCGCTTGAAACGCATCCCCCACACGGCCGTTTTCTTCATTTTGTAACGCTTCTATCAACGCTTGGGCGAAGGGTTCTTGGCTGCTTGAAAGCGTCAAGCTGGTTGCGCCCACAAGGGCGATGGGGCCGCTGTCGTGCAGTAACATCACTTCTGAAAGCGAGGTGACGGTGGGATGGGCAAATAATCCCGACAAGCAGGTGAACTGCAATACGATGGGCGGCTGTCCGTCCAATCCATCGACCGCTTCGGGATAAAATATGTCTTCTTTACCCCATCGCTGAATGCTGCCGTGACCGATGTAGGTGGTCAGCCACGAGCCGTCGTTGTAAACGGCCGTTAATTCCTCCGATTCTACCCCATTAAAATGTTCCGCATTTGCCAACCCGCTTTCCGTTGCCAAATTTTCGCCGATGGACGCAAATTGCGCTTCCGTGCCATCCGTAAAAAACAGAGCGCGGGGATTGGCGATGGCTTTTTCGTAATTTAATGTGCGCTCGATTAACGCTTCGACCGCTTTTTCGTCGTCTACAGGCCATCGCCCAATTGCCATGTTTGGCTTGCCGTCGCCGTCCGTGTCCGCCAGCCGCGCATCGCTGATCGTTTCGCCGCTGTAGCCGACGGGAATCATCAGCGACGGCACATTGTTGGCGGGCGCGTTGCCTAAATAGTTCCGAAAATCAATCGTCGCATCGCCAACGAGCAGGACGTAGCGGGGCGGGGTGTCCCAATTGTCGGCGGCGTGGGCGATGAACTGTTGAATGGCGACGGGGGTTTGTGCGCCCGCGCCAAATGTGTCGTAAATGACGGCAACGGGGGCGATGGAAACTGCCAGCCCCTCAGCTTCCCGCGCTTCGACAAGCGGTGCGAGGGCGGGGGCTAATTCGTCGGTGGTGATGATGAGGAGGAGATCGGCGGCGTTGTCGGCGTTCCGCCAATTGCTTTTGCGTAGAGGTGACATGGCGGCGGGAGCGGCGTAACCGTTGTTGGAAACGGCCGTTATCACCATCTCGTCTGTCACGTCAAATCCATCGCCCGTTCCCGTAAGCAACGCGGGGGCGATGGGGTTTTTGTTGTCGAAAATAAGGGGCGGTTCGCTGAATCCATCAAGGGTGATGTTGCCGTTTGTGTTGCTGAAGGTGAGTTTGTCGTCAACGGCCGTTAATGGAGAAGCGTACTCCACATCAATCCAATTGAGGGCGGTGATGTCTAAAAAGGTCGCCCCTTCGCCGCTGTTGTCTAAAATGAGTTCATTTTCGCCCTTTTTGAGGGTATTGGGGGGAACGGCCGTTTCGCTTACAAAAGCCATTTCGCCATCCCATAGCACAGTCTCCAATGGTTGCCCATTCAAAATGAGGTCGATGTCGTGATCGTTTTCGATGCTGTCGTCGTGGGTTATGCCGTGCCAAGCGATGCTCAATGTGCCGCTTCCATCGGCAACTTCTGGCAGTTCAAAATTGATGGGAACGGCTTGCCCGACGCTGACTTCTTGCCAAAACCATAGATCGTCGGCGTTTTCGTCATTGCGATATTCCCCTTTGTACTCCAGATTTTCTTCAAGGTGCAGGGTGACGGCGACTTGATCGGTGGAAGGTGCTTGGTTGGAAACGGCCGTTTCGTCCATCGCCACCCCCGCCGCGCCGCTGTGCAACAGGTACGGGCGGGTCGTTTGGTAGCGGTCGGTGGCTGCTTGCCCGTAGAAAATGAGGGCTTCGTCGGCGATGTGGTAAGGAACGGCCGTTCCTTCGCTGGTTAGCGATAAATTGTCGTAATCCAGCCCATCAATCGCCAAGCCCGCCTTTTGCAAATCGCGCAAAGGCAGGCGGTAGACGGCATCCTGTGCGATTTCGATTTTGAGGGTGTCGCTGTCACCTGCGGGGGGACTGTTTTGTTGGCAGGCGGCCAGAATCAGGAGCAGAAAGAGGAGGAGGAGGGGGAAACGGCCGTTTGAACGATGAATTGAATTGGTATTCATCATTTTTTGCGGGTGAGTAAAACGGCCGTGCCGATTAAACCCGCGATGAAAATGAGCAAGGCGACGATAAAGCCCGCCCAGAGGGTGAACGTGCTGCTGCTTGTGCTTTCATCTGCATTATCGTTGGTGACGTTGTTGCCTTCTGTTTCGCTGCCGATGACATTCGTTCCATCGTTGCCTGTATTATCCACGTCCGTCGTCTCTTCAATGGTGATGGCGGGGTAGGCGGTGGCTGTTTCAGCGATTATCGGTTGTGTATTGCCAGCGGGATATGGCGTGTTGGCGACTGGCGGGCTGTCATTTTCGGTTGTGTTGGCGGGGTAAGCGGTGGCCTGCGGGGTGGGGGTGTTGTCTTCTTGCGCGAAGACGGTTGAGCCGTTGTTGCTGCTGATGGCGGCTGGTGTGGGGCTGCTGCTGCTGGAAGAACGAGTGGCGGTGGTGGTG
>CAYSDT010000482.1:0-2733 GCA_964429835.1 uncultured Ardenticatenaceae bacterium
AAACAAGAGGTCTGGATGAAACCTGTCAGGTCTTTACCCCAAGTTATTGAGATGTCACGAAAAAACAGCTATATCAAACAAGGCAATCTGAAAGAAACGGCCGTTCCTTCCCCCAGTACCGATTTAATTTCTAACTCGCCGCGCAACTCTTCTGTACGCGACCGCATGTTAGACAATCCATGCCCAACCGTCGTCTGGCTTAACGTCTGCATGTCAAAACCGTGTCCGTTATCAGTGATACGCAAAACCACCATTCCCGCCAACCGTCGTGCGGACAACGTGACTTCTGTCGCTCGTGCATGGCGGGCGATGTTGGCTAACGCTTCCTGCGTCGTCAGGAAAACGGCCAATGATGCCTCCGAAGAGAGCGATTCTGTCAATGTTACGCCAATATCCACGGCGACAGCGATCATCGTGTTTGCCTGGAATTCGCGCACCAATCGCGCTAATGCTTGCTTCAAATTGCCATCAAAGCGATGGGGACGCAGATCAAGGATAAAGTTGCGAATATCGCGGATTGTGCCGTTTAATTCAGCAATCGCTTGCACCATCAATTGGTCACTTTCGACCACCCCATCAGGAGCAGACATTCGCGCCGATTCCAAAATAAGGCCGACGGCGTAGATAGATTGAATCACCCCATCATGCAAATCCATGCCGATGCGGGCGCGTTCTTCGGTGATGGCAAGTCGGCTGACCTCTTCGTAAGCGTGTGCATTTTGAATGATAACGGCCGTGTGTGCCGCTAACATCTCAATCAGCTCATAATCAGCATTCGTAAAGCCATCATCACCCGTCCTGCCTGTCAAAAAATAGTAACCCACGACCTGACCTTCCGCCAAAATGGGGACGAACAACGTATCATCGGTGAAGCTGGCGGCGGGGAAACGGGTCATAATCTGCATCGGCAACGCCATATTAGCACGTCCAATTTCGCGCAGTGTTTCCAGCCAAAGCGGTAATGAAACAGCGTCATCATCCTTGTCCTCGACAAAAGTTTCCAGACGGCGGTCTGTCATCACCAATACCGCGCCATAAGTCACGTCCAGTATTTGGCGGGCGATGGCGCAAGTCGCTGCCATCGCCGTTCTCAAATCAAGAAGGGAGGGGACGGCGAGCAATTCATCGCTCAATTTGTGCAAACGGCAATTCTGCATGGACATTGCGTGTTGCTCTTGTTGAGCCGCCTCCAACAGTCGTCCATTATGAATCGTAATCGCCACATGTGCGGCAAAGTGTGTCGCCAACAGTTGTTCTTGTGCGGAAAAGGGGATGTCGCTTTCGCGTGTCAGGTAAAGGCGGCCAACGCTGACCCCGTGCGCGACCAATGGCACGGCTAACAGGGCGTTCATCGGTGGATGGTAGGGGGGAAAGCCGACGGCGCGGGGGTCATCGGCAATGCGGGAAATGGAAAACGGCCGTTTTCCATCCTCATCCATAATTGCCAGCAATCCCAACCCCACAGGCGAATGGGATATGCGTCCCGCTGCTTCTGACGCGATGCCGCTGTACACGAACATCTGCATCTGGTTGGTGGCTGAGTACAACCCGACCGCCGCATAATCTGCTTGCAATAACGGCCGTGCAAGATCGACAATCTGTTGCAAAATAGCTGTCAACGTCCGCTGTTCGCTAACGACCAGCACCGCTTCCATCAGATCGACCAACCACTCATTTGGCAACGCGGATGTTAATGTTGAATTCATAGGGGGAGGGGGGTGCAAGCGGCGAGTGGCGAGTGGCGAGTGGCGAGTTTAACTTACCCACTTGCCTGCTTGCAACTTACCCGCTTGCTGCTCTTATAGATAATCTTTTAGATGATGCTGGATGGCGTAAGCGGCTGCTTCCGCACGATTGGAGACGGATAATTTGCCCAAAACACTGCTGACATAATTCCGCACCGTGCCCTCGCTCAAAAACAAATTGGCCGCAATTTCACGATTGGTATTTCCCGAAGCGATCAGTGACAGCACTTGCATCTCTTGCCCTGTTAAATCGGCAAAAGCGGCCGCTTCTTCTTTTTGGATAGAGTGACGAATTTCTGAGAATACACGCTGGGTCAATGATGGATCGAGCATCGCTTCACCGCGTGCGGCGGCTTCGATGGCACGAATCAAATCATTGCCGGCAACCTGCTTCAACACATATCCCGTCGCCCCCGCACGAATGGCGGCGAACAACATTTCGTCTTCGGCGAACGAGGTCAGCATGATCACTTTCGTGTCAGGCAATCGCCCCATGATGCGTTTACACGCTTCAATACCGCTGCCACCAGCCAGCCGAATGTCCATCAAGATGATGTCAGGTTCACAGGCCAACGCCTGCTCAACCGCTTCGCTTTCGGTGGCGGCTTCGGCGATAACGTCGAAGTTGACATGATGGTTTAATAATGTTTTGAGTCCGAGTCGGACGACTTCATGATCGTCTACAAGTAAAATGCGTAATTGTCCCATGCGTCTAAGTATAGCCTCTTTTTCGACATGGTTCAAAAGGCATCTTCTCAATATTTCGGGGAGACCTGACAGGTTTTCCAAAAATACTCGTGTAAAACAAGATTCCTTGATGAAACCTGTCAGGTCTTTACCCCAAGTTATTGAGGGGTTACTTCAAAAGTACAAAGTTCTGCTTTACCGTGTTGTTACATAATTTAACGCAAAATATGGGACGCAGATACTTCGGACGCGGATTGGGCGGATAAACGCGGATAAAAAGAAAAATCCGTGTTTATCCGTT
>CAYSDT010000483.1:0-1510 GCA_964429835.1 uncultured Ardenticatenaceae bacterium
ATTTTTCCATGAAATCCGTAAGACATTTTAATCTCCTTTTTTGTGGGGTGGGTTATCAAGTTTCATCTTTTTTATGGTGTTACGAGCAGCTTTCATTGCAACTGCTTTTTCTTGTTCAAAATTCGTGACGGGTCGCCATTCTCCGCGTTCTATCGAAGCCATCAACTCCTTCTCTTCTTCGTCAATAGGCTCAAATGCTTTTTGGTTAAATCCGTTCATTTATCCACCAGCCGCTGGGCGGAAAATTTCTAACGTATCACCATCGTGTAAGATGGTATCGTCATTTTCTATCAATTCTTGGTTTAGGGCTATTTCAATATGGCCGCGCAGAGAGAGTTTTGTAATGACTGCGTTTGCTGTCGCGCCCTCATCAAAATGTAAAATTGCCCGCCCTTTTGCATCGGGGGGCAATTTGTCGCGCAATGCGCCGTGTAAATGGACGTGAATGTTCATCGCGCCATTATATAGAAGATACCCATCCTGTGCGATGTTTTGTTTGGGTGAAATAACAAAAAGAAACAGTCAACAATCAACAGAAAACAGTCAACGAAAAACGGGGGTATCGTTGACTGCCTCTCCCGTTGTTTTCGGCTACAATTCCGCCCATGATTACAGACAATAACATTGACCAACAGTACGAAGAGGCACTCGATTTCCTTTACGGTCATCTCAATTTTGAAGTGAAGGCGCAAGATCGGTATATGGCGAATAAATTGGATCCAAAACGGCCGTTTACCATCCTCTCCGCCCTTGACGACCCGCACCAAGCGTACCCAACCATTCATATTGCCGGCACAAAAGGCAAGGGGTCGATTGCCGCCTTGTGCGCGGCGGCTTTACAAGCCGCAGGGTTGCGCGTGGGGCTGTACACGTCGCCCCATTTGCAGGATTTCCGCGAGCGGATTCGGGTATTAACGCCTGATGATGCCGAGGGATGGATTCGCAAGGCGGATTTTGTGGGGTTGATGGATGAGGTAAAAACGGCCGTTTCCAAAATTCCCGGCAGCACATGGTACGAAATCGTGACCACGCTGGCGTTTCTGCACTTTGCCCGCCAACAGGTGGACATTGCTGTCATTGAAGTCGGGCTGGGGGGACGATTGGACAGTACGAACGTCGTTACCCCGCTTGTGTCGGTCATCAGTAGTTTGAGCATGGATCATACCAAGTTTTTGGGCGATACGATTGAGAAAATCGCTTATGAGAAGGGTGGGATTATCAAGCCAACTGTGCCAGTTGTAACTGCCAGCCAGCCGCCAGCGGCGATGGCAAAGTTGCAATCCATCGCCCGTGAACGGCAATCACCAATTACGGTGATTGGGGAAGATTGGCAATATGAAAAGGCGGCGGATTCACAGACACTTTGCATTACAAAAGCACCATCCACTTTATTTATAGAAGAAGGCGATTGTTTCCCGTTGGCTTTACGCGGGGCGCATCAGTTGGAGAATGCGGCGGTTGCGTTGGCGGCGTTGGCTGTTGTACAGCCGCACTTCCCCAGTTTGACCGC
>CAYSDT010000483.1:1610-2731 GCA_964429835.1 uncultured Ardenticatenaceae bacterium
TTTTTGGACAGGGAGGGGGCATTAACGGCCGTTAATGCCGCCATCGACAACGACGAAAACATCATCACCGCCGCCAAACGCAGTGAAGATGATGAAGAGTACGATATGGAAGAGATATACGTCATCGGCACGGAGACGACCATCGGCAAAGTGTTGCGGATGCCCGACAACAGCAGCAGCGCGTTGGCGCAGGGGCAGCGACGGGTTGAAATCGTCGAATATCTGCAAACTGAGCCGTACATCCGTGTCCGCGCCCGCATCATTCCCACGCTGGAGGTGCAATCGCCGCACACCGAGCCGCTGATGCGCGTGGTGTACGGTCTGTTTGAGCGCGTTGTCGAACTTAGCCGTAATTTGCCCGAAGATGCGTACACCTTCGCCCTCAACATTGATTTGCCCGGCTGGCTGGCCGATTTCATCGCCACCACGTTGAACCTGCCGCTGGAAGCACAGCAGGATATTTTGGAGACGTTCGACCCCATCCTGCGCTTGCAAAAGGCGAGCATTTTGCTGGCAAAAGAGGTGGACGTGTTGGAAGCGGAAGACAAAATCCACGCCCAAGTGCAGGACGAGGTGGACAGTTCCAATCGGGAACATTTCTTGCGCGAGCAGATGCGGGCGATTCAGAAAGAGTTGGGCGAGAAGGATGTGTTTGACCAGGAGTTGGACGAATTGGAGCAAACCGTCGCCGCCAAAACCCTGCCTGATGAGGCACGAAAACAGGTGGACAAGGAGATGGCACGGCTGAAAGCGATGCCGCCAATGTCGCCCGATGTGGGCATTATTCGCACTTACATTGATTGGATTTTGGATTTGCCGTGGGACGAGCAGTCGGAAGACAAGCTGGATGTGAAGGAAGCGTCTGAAATCCTAGAAGCAGCCCATTATGGCTTACCCAAAGTCAAAGACCGCATTCTGGAAACCATCGCTGTGAAGAAAATTGCGTCCGACAGCATGAAAAGCCCGATTTTATGCTTTGTCGGCCCGCCCGGCACAGGCAAAACGTCAATTGGCCGCTCCATTGCCGAAGCGATGGGGCGCGAATTCGTGCGAATCAGTCTGGGCGGCGTGCGTGATGAAGCCGAAATACGCGGCCATCGGCGCACCTACATCGGCGCGAT
>CAYSDT010000484.1:0-2713 GCA_964429835.1 uncultured Ardenticatenaceae bacterium
TTTTCACAATCCATCGGTTAAAAACCGATGTCTGACACAAAAAACGCGCTGAAAGCGCGTTCAAGACAGCGGACTTCGCTTATCAGGCATCGGTTTTTAACCGATGACGCGCTGGGCAAAAATAATTGGATTTATGGAGCAAACGGCCGTTTTGATAGCTTTTGACAGGGTATAAACGGCCGTTTGACAGCAAATGAAAGCATATCCACGGATAATAACATCATTGAATTTGAAAAAGGCAAGGTAAATTATGCAAGTATCAAGACATTGGCGAATGCAAGAACAGCGATACAACTTAGTCGCTGAAACACCCACACAAGAACTATACACCTTCACAGGCTTGGGCGAAGTCTACTCCTACACCACCATCTACGACGCACCCGCTGGCTTTGAGCAATACGCGCCGTACACCGTCGCCCTTGTGAAATTGAACGAAGGCCCCATCGTTACCGCCCAACTGACCGATGTGAACAAAGACGAACTCGCCATCGGCCTTCCCGTCGAAATGGTGACGCGCAAATTACGCACCGACGGCGACGAAGGGATGATCATTTACGGCTACAAGTTTAGAGCTAGAGTGTAGAGCTAGAGCTAGAGGGCGTGTTGCCCATTTCCACAATGAATATGAAGGCTCGGTCTGTGAAGATCGAGCCTTTTTTGTTACCCTATACAGATGAATGAAACCTTCTCTAGCTCTAGCTCTGCCTCTAGCTCGCTGACCGCCCTGCGCGATATTGCGCGGGCGTTGAGCGGAACGTGGGCGTTAGATTCCACACTCGACCTCATCGCTGAAAAAACAACGGCCGTTACCCAAGTTGACTCCTGCTCCATTTACCTGCTCGATCCCGACAGCGATTTACTGCGCCTGCACGCTTCAACGGGGCTGGCGCATGAATCATTTGGCCGCGCCGTCCTGCGTGTGGGCGAAGGCATGACGGGGTACGCCCTGCAAACGAACCGTCCCATCGCCGCCGCCGACGCGCAACGCCATCCCCGCTTCAAAACGTTGGATGAGACGATGGAGGCGGGCTACACCTCGCTGCTGGCGATCCCCCTTTTAATAGAAGGGCGGCCAATTGGAGCGATGAACGTGCAGACGGTGCGGGCGCATGAATTCACGGCGGGCGAGATTGAATTGGTGGCCTTGATTGGCGATTTGGCGGCGGGGGCGTTGGTCAAAGCGCAACTGTACGACAAGCAACGGCGGCAAATCGACGAGTTGCAAGCGTTGGCGGAGGTCAGCGAACTGGTCACTTCCCCCCAATATCTGGATGATATTTTGGATGTGGTAACGGCGATGGCGGCGCGGGCGATGCAAACGGCCGTTTGTCTCATTTTCCTCCTCAACGACAGCGGCACGCATCTGGAATTACACTCCGCCAAGCGCAGCGATCCCGATCATCCATTACATCAACTGCCCGTGGGCGATGGGGTTATCACCAACGCGGTCTCATCGCCCGTCGCCGTTGCGGGCTGGATGAATAAGAATGGGTTGCAGACCGTTTTGGCTGTGCCGCTGAGCGTGCGCGACAAGGTAATCGGCGTGTTGGCGTGTTATGGGGAAGGAAAACGGCCGTTTTCCCCCGAACAACACGGCTTGCTGACGACGCTTGCCAATCAGACCGCGTTGGCGATTGAAAACGGCCGTTTGGTGACAAATACGGCCGTCGTCCGCGAAATGCACCATCGCATCAAAAACAATCTGCAAACCATCGCCATGCTGATGCAAATGCAACTATCAGATGCAGAGCATCTGAACACCCGCGACGTGCTGCAAAGTAACATCCATCGCATTCGCAGTATCGCCGCCGTGCATGAACTGCTGTCCGAGCGCGGCTTTCGGCTGGTCGATGTCAAAGATGTCGTCGAGCGCATCAGCCAAACGATGGCGACGGCGATGACCCAGCCCGATAAATCAATCCAAATTCACATCATCGGCGAACCGTTGACATTGCCCAGCAAAGAAGCGACGGCGTTGACGCTGGTCGTCAACGAACTGTTGCAAAACAGTCTGGAACACGCCTTCATCGGTCGCCAAGCGGGGGCGATTGTGGTCTCCTTCGCCCAGTCACCCAGCGAAATCAATATCATTGTGCGTGATGACGGGGTTGGCATGGCGGACAATTATCAGCCTAATTTGGGGCTTGAAATTGCGGAAACGCTGGTGGAGGATGATTTGAACGGCCGTTTGTCCTTCCATTCTCTCAATTCTGGTACAGAAATCCGCATTTACATTCCCACATAAATCGGAGTTGAGGCTTTAGCCGGCTGAAGCCTCGACTCCAAATATGCCATTTCGACCTTACACCATCGCCTGAGCTTGTCCAAGAATGAGGAAAAAGAAACAGTCAACAATCAACAACCAACTGAAAACTGAAAACGGGAGCCATGTGCATTCGGACGGATCAATTCATTATTAATTATTCATTGTTAATTATTCTGTTTCTCGCCTTCCCCGCCATCTTGCATTATCCTCCCCGCCATGCAATTAACCGCTAAAAAACGACAGCTTTTCATCGCCCTCATTCTGCTCGGCTTCACCGCGCTGGCCTTTGCCGCCAGCATCATCAACCCCGCCCACGAAGCGACCGATGAATTGCGTCATTACCGCTTTGTACGCCAACTCGCCACCGCCCACAGCTTGCCTGTGCAGGGCGAGATGGGGTGCAGCGCACAAGGCCATCACCCCCCCCTTTATTACACGATGGCCGCC
>CAYSDT010000485.1:0-2705 GCA_964429835.1 uncultured Ardenticatenaceae bacterium
AACAAAAATAATGAATAATGAATTGAGAATAATGAATTGTGAAGTGGGAACACGCCCCCCCACTTCACAATTAAAAATTCATTATTCATTATTCATTATTCATCATTCCCTACCGATTCAACGCCTCCGTCACGAACGCGCCCAAATCATCCTGCGTACTAGCAACATCACTATCCGCCAGCGCAGTTACCAACAGCGCGTGCATCGCGTCCACATCGCCACCATTGGCAACGATGATGTCCGCCAGCGACCCATCGCCGCCCGCTTCCTGCCGTAACGCATCGGCATCCATCCCCAACTCAGCGGCGATGGTTTCGAAAATGATGCTAAATCCACCAGGCGCACTGTTCACCTCGCCCGTCTTCACACCCATCAACTGCGTCACCGCACCGACCAACATCACCTCTTGGAACGCCGCTTCGGGGTCTTCTGTGCCAAAGCGTTCGGCGCGACGGGTTGCCATCGCATCCTGATCAACCGCGCCCAAATCACTTCCACCACCGCCGCCACCCGGTCGCCCCATGCCGCCGCCTGGCCCGCCCATGCCGCTGCTGCCGCCATTGCCGCCATCTTTACCGCCGCGCATCGCGCCGCTTAATGTGCCATCTTCCATCATGGCCTTCACATCTTCAGTAGTCAACGCCAGGGCGGCAATGGCTTGCAATTGCGCCGTCGTCATCTTGCCCTGAATCTGGTTCAATAACGCTTCCATCTCCACATCGGCGGTGATATTGCTGTCGCTAAGCGATTGGTACGCTCGCCAAAGCGGGAGTAAATCGGCCGCTTGTGCTTCATCGACCGCTTGGGGCGAGTCTTCCAATTTGAGTGTGCCTAATGCCAGTTGGCTTTGCACCGCAAGCGCGTCGGCGTACTCCGCTTGTAAGCGGATTTCTTCGCCTGACTCAACGGCGGCAACTTCTTCTACGACCTCAACGGCCGTTTCTTCTACAACGGCTGCCGCTTCTTCAACTTGATCAACGGCCGTTTCCACAACCTCATCCGTCCCGCCACAAGCCGCTAATGCCAAAACCAAAATCAATAAACCAATTACCTTCTTCATAATAATCTCCTATGTAAATGTAGGTCAAGTTTGCAAACTTGACCTACGTCTTATTCGTGCCTTAACGCCTCGATGGGGTCAAGCTGTGCCGCCTTGTTGGCGGGGAAAAATCCGAAAAATACGCCCACCATCGCCGCCGAGCCAAAAGCAAGGGCGATGGAGCTAGGCACAATCACCGTCTGCATGTCGCCCGTCTTGCCGAACAAGATGGAGCCGCCCACACCGACAGCTACGCCCAGCAAGCCGCCGACCAAACTGAGCAAAATCGCCTCAATCAAGAATTGGTAGCGGATGTCGTTTGGCGTTGCCCCGACCGATTGACGAATGCCAATCTCACGAGTACGCTCGGTGACGCTGACCAGCATAATGTTCATAATGCCGATGCCGCCAACCAACAGCGACACACCTGCAACCCACGCCAACAGGCTGCGGAACGCTTCCGTCGCCGCCCCCTGCGTGGCGATGATGTCGTCTTGTGTTTGAATACTAAATGGCAATTCTGTCAACTCAATCCCCTTGCTGTTCGCTAATTTCAACTCAATCTGACTGATCACAACATCCATATCGGCCGTTTCGTCAATTTGCGCGTAAATCAACCGCACATTGTTGCCTGCAAACCTTGCAAATTGGGATGGTAGGAATTTATCGAAAATAAGCCCGATGGGGACGTAAAATTGCGCGTCAAAATCGGTGCTGCCGACAATGCCTTTCTCATCAGCCACGCCGATGACGGTCAGGCGCACATTATTATCAGCGGTAATGGTTTGCCCGATGGGATCATCATCGCCAAATAGCTCTTGTGCCAAGCTGTATCCCAGTACAGTGACTTTTGCTTTACGTTCCAATTCGGTCTCATTGAAGAAACGGCCGTCTGTAACCACCACCTCACGCACCGATGGAAAATCAGGCGTTGTACCAACGATGCTCACATCGGTCAGCTGCACGGAATCAGATTTGAGGCTGGTTGTGGCGGTTTGTTCAACGGCCGTTCCCACAACCCCATTCACACTCTCCACCATTTCAATATCATCATACACAAGCGATGGCGTATTACCGCCGCCGCCTGGTCCGCCGCGTCCAAGCGATGATTGTATGAACGCTAAATTCGCGCCCAAGCCGTTGATTTGGTCAGCAATCGCCGCTTCCGTTCCCGCGCTGATGGAGATCATGACGATAACCGCCGCCACCCCGATAATCACTCCTAACATCGTCAGTAATGAGCGAATTTTGTTATGGATAATGCCGCCCCATGCAATGCTTATAATTTCATTTGGATTCATTGTTCTTCCTCAGTTGCAAGTAACAAGTTACAAGTAGCAAGTTGCAAGTCTGCATGTGTACTTGCCACTTGTTACTTGCAACTTGCTACTCTTAAACGTAGCTTCCTGTCCACTCATTATTCAATTTGCCGTCCACCAGCACAATGGTGCGTTCTGTATGTTCAGCAAGTTGGGGTTCATGCGTCACCATGACGATGGTGCGCCCACGACTGTGTAAGTCGTGCAAAAGCTGCATGATTTCCACGCTCGTTTTGGTGTCCAGATTACCCGTCGGCTCATCAGCCATAATCAGGGCGGGGTCGTTCACCAACGCACGGGCGATGGCGACTCGTTGCCGCTGACCGCCTGACATTTCCATCGGTTCA
>CAYSDT010000486.1:0-2703 GCA_964429835.1 uncultured Ardenticatenaceae bacterium
CCCAATAATAACATCATTACCACACTTATTACCAGCCCTAATTTATAACTGGACGGGGCGAAGGTGAAAACAACTTCGTGTGTGCCTGCGGGGATGGCGACGGCACGGAAAAGAATGTCTGCGTCGATAATGGGGGATAAACGGCCGTTTACCTCCACCTCCCAGCCCGCATAATTTGCGTCCGTCAACAGCAAGTAGCCCGCTCTGGCACTGTCAACCTGCACAACAACCCGTTCGGGGGTGTAGCTGGTTATGGTGACGTTGTTTTGCGGGAAATCAATGGGGGGCAATGGTTCACCCTTGCCGATGAAAACGGCCGTTTGTCGCGGATCAAAGTCGGGGGATTGCATGGTAGAAACGGCCGTTTCTACATCATCCACCCACGCCCAATCGTAGACCATGAACGCACGCGGCAGCACATCCCGATTTTCGTACACTTTCACATCCCCAGAATGAATCAGCCGATAGTTGCCGAGCAACAGTGATTGGAATGAATCATCACGGCCGTCTACCAGCGTGAGGCCGTCGATTTGCACAGGTGCGTCGGCGGTGATGGTGACGGCTTGCAGGGTGATTGGCTCTGGGAAAGGCACGGTATACACGCCTTCATCTATCAGTTCGGGGGCGATGGCGTGTTGGTCGCCGTTTGTTGCAGTGAGTTCGACAAGCGCGGGTGCGGCGGAGGCGATGAGCCGTAGTTCGGTCGCTTCGTAGGCGGGCAGATAGCCGACGGTGGCGGTTTCCCCTATCGTCAAAATGGCGGGATGTTGCAAATCGTAAAACACACCATCGTGCCAGCGGTCGCCCGTTTTGTCGGTGATGAGATGGGCGGCGTTGAACAGGTCGAGCCATTTGGCTTCGGGAACGGCCGTTAAATTTTCGCGTAAACGGCCGTCTGTCGTCACTGCAC
This sequence comes from uncultured Ardenticatenaceae bacterium, assembly GCA_964429835.1. Classification (GTDB taxonomy): domain Bacteria; phylum Chloroflexota; class Anaerolineae; order Promineifilales; family Promineifilaceae; genus S016-13. Next base: position 911 of record CAYSDT010000486.1, read on the forward strand.
CATCGGGCAAAATGAGGCGCATCGCTTGGCTGTAGCGGCGCAGGGGCAAAATGCCGCCGTCGAAGCCGTCCACGGAGGGCAGCCCGACCACCATCGGCAAATTCGGGGCGATGATTTCCTTCTGCTTGACGGCGATACTGTAATCGTATAACGCTTCGGGCGACAGTTGATCGGCGTAAACGGTGTCGGTTTCGGCTTGGTCGCCTGTATCGAAGAAGATGTTGGACAGGCTGAGGAAGCGATCACCGCTGTCAACAGCCATCAGCCGCGTGGTGGGCGGGCGCAGGTCGCTGTACGCTTCGGGGGCGGTCAAATTATTGTATGGATGGGTGCGTGTGCCAAGAAATAGCACCGCAAGGGCGACGGCGGTGAGAAAGATGACAAACGGCCGTTTAATCCCATCTTTGCGCGTGGCGGCATACCCAATCAGCAACAGTTCCACGCCCCATAACGCCATCGTTCCCGCGCTGGCCGCTTCCAACGGCGATTCAGGCGGAACTGGCAGGAAGGATAGATGGGGGGCGATGTATCCCCATAAAATTAGGGCGATGGCAAAAAGAGAAATAATGAATAATGAATGGGGTGTGTCCTGCCGTTCATTATTAGTTATTCCCAATTCATTATTCATTATTAGTTCCCATCCTTTACCTGCCAGCAACGCCACGCCCAGCGTGTACAAAACCAGCCAACGGGCGGGGACGCGGAATAAATTGAAGCCGGGCAGATGAGCGAACAGCCAATTGGCGGGATTATACGCGCCGAAAGCGAGAAATAGGCCGAGTAAAATCAGGACGATGGCGGGGCGCACACCAATTGGGGCTTTCTTCCATCGCCACGCGCCTGTGAGGGCGAAGGCGAGGATGATGAGTGGGAAAAAGGCGACGTATTCGCTGAACAGCGATTGATTCCATGCAGGCAACAGGGCGCGGGTGAGGGCGGTTGGCGGCAGGGAAAAGGACAGCACTTCGTTGACGGTGAGGCCGCCTTGTCGGCTGGAAAATTGAGTCAGTTCGAGGGTGGGCAGAAGTTGAACGGCCGTTATTAACAATGCCATCATTCCGCCAAGAATGAGCGGGAAAAACTTCCCCAACTCGTTCCACGCTCTGCGTGGAATGCCCTGTTCGACGCTCTGCGTCGCGTGGGACGCAGAGCGTCCCGACTGGCATTCCCACGCAGAGCGTGGGAATGAGAGCCACACCCCCATCGCCACCCCGCTGATGAACGCCGTTTGCGTATGCCCCGCCAGCAATTGCAGACTAAAAATGGCGGCGATGGCGATGGATTTTTTGCGCCACGACCATCCATCGCTGGCGACGATGGCGATGCCCCACGGCAGCCACGCCAACCCTTGTAACTGGTTGACATGCTCAACTTGGGCGGTCAGATACGGACTGAGAGCGAAGAAAACGGCCGTTAATAAAGCCCCCCATCGCCCAACACCCATCGCCCGCCGCGCCGCCGCGTATGCCCCGCCCGCCGCGATGAGTAGGTGCAGTAAAATGCTTCCTTTGACGGCAACGGGGGTCGCAAAGGCAAGCCAAAACGGCCAGTTGAGCGGGTAAAAGAAGCCCATCTGACTGTTGGCGAGCAACGGTGCGCCCATAAAAATGTCAGGATTCCAAAGGGGTAAACGGCCGTTTGCCAGCGCATCCGCCGCCGCCGACCAGTACGGGTAAAAGTAGAGGAATGTGTCCCCCCGCGCCAAAATGAGATTGCTGAACGCCATCTTGCTGAAGAAAAGAAGGAGCAGCAGGGGGATGAGGAGCAGGGGAGCAGGGGAGCGGGGGCGCATG
>CAYSDT010000487.1:0-2699 GCA_964429835.1 uncultured Ardenticatenaceae bacterium
CAGGGCAAAGATTGGTTCAGCACCTTTTTGCCTGAAGAGGAGCAGGAGCGCATACGGACTTTGTTTTCAACGGCCGTTAACAACAACAAAACCAAAGGAAATATCAATGTAATCGTGACCAAAGACGGCCGTGAACGCAAAATCGAATGGTATGACAAAACATTGCTAGACGCAGACGGAAATGTGGAAGGGTTGCTTTCCATTGGGCAAGACATCACCGAACGCGAGCAAGCCGACGCGATATTAAAAGCAAGTGAAAGCCGTGCAACCGCCTTATTGCAAGCGATTCCAGATTTAATGTTCCGATTGAATAGTCAGGGCGTTTATCTGGATTACATGGCGGAAAAATCTGATCTGCATGTTCAGGAAGAAAATGCAATTATTGGTAAAAATAACCGTGATCTTACCCCGCCCGCATTTGCCGATATGGTCGAGCAGAAAATTAAAGACACGCTAACTTCTGGTGTGACACAAACATTTGAATATCAAATATCCATCCCCGAACGCGGCTTGATAGATTATGAAGCGCGGATGGTGAAAAGCGGCGAAGATGAAGTGATCACCATCGTGCGTGATGTGAGCGAACGTAAGCGAAGTGAGAAAGCATTGCAAAAAAGCGAGCAGCGATGGTCTAGCCTCCTTCACATGCTTCCTTACGGTGTGCAAGAGAATGATGTGAATGGCGTTATCACCTATAGCAATGTTGCCCATCACCATATGTTAGGATTTGATTCTGGGGAATTACTCGGCCATCATATCTGGGATTTTGAGATTGGTGACAAACGTAAACAAGCGTCGCGTAATTATCTTACTTATCTGGCAACGGAACAGCCGCCGCCAGAACCATACATCACACCCAACATCACCAAAGATGGTCGAGAGGTAATGCTTGAAGTGGTCTGGGATTATCGGCGCGATGATTCAGGCGCAGTTATTGGCTTTCTATCGGTTATTTCGGACATTACCGAACGCAAACGGGCTGCACAGGCGTTGCAAGAGTCGGAAAACAAGTTAGATGGCATTTTATCAGCTATGGATGATTATGTGTTTGTGTTTGACACCGATAAGCAGTTTGTTTTTACTCGTGCTTTGTCGGGACAACCACTCTACGCGCCACACTCCACGTTTATCGGCGAAAGGCATCAAGACATCATGCCGTCAGACGTGGATGCTCTATTTACTGAAGCGTTTGAGCGCATAAAGAGCGGCACAGTTGCGGAATATGATTACCAGTTGGAAATAGATGGAAATGATGAGTGGTTTTCAGCCAAGATTTCCCCCTTGTTTACGGATGATGAATTTGCGGGTGCGGTGGCTGTTGTGCGTAACATTACTGGGCGTAAGCAGGCGGAGATGGCTTTGCATGAAGCCAAAGAGGATGCGGAAGCGGCCAATCGCGCAAAAAGTGCCTTCCTCTCTGCTATGAGCCATGAATTGCGTACCCCGCTTAACGGTATTTTGGGGTATACCCAGATATTCAAGCGTGATGGGGCGTTGACGGCCGATCAACAGCAGGGAATAGACATCATTCATCGCAGTGGCGAGCATCTGCTGGTGATGATCAACGATATTCTTGACTTGTCTAAAATCGAGGCTGACCGTTTGGAATTAATACCGATTGAATTCCATCTTTCCCACTTTTTACGGACGATTGAATCTATGATGCGGATGCGGGCCGAGCAGAAAGGATTGATTTTCGAGTATCAACCCGATCCTGATTTGCCCAAAGCTGTATTTGCGGACGAAACACGCCTGCGCCAAATTTTGCTTAATCTATTGAGTAATGCGATTAAATTTACAGATCAGGGAGCTGTGACGCTGCGTGTGCAACGGCGTGAACACGGTGCTGACACGCATATTCGTTTTGACGTTGTAGATAGCGGTGTTGGCATTCCACCAGAGCGGCAAGCGGACATATTTGAACCATTCCGCCAAGTTGGTGATGAGCAGAAGATGCACCAAGGAACGGGGTTGGGATTGGCTATCAGTCAACGGTTAGTGAAGGCGATGGGGGGCGAATTGCATGTGGAAAGTGGTGGAGAAACGGCCGTTGGCAGTTGCTTCTGGTTTGCGATTCCGTTGCCGTTGGGCGCGGGTGTAGATGATGTGAAAACGGCCGTTTTTCACCCAGAAATCGGTTATACCCGCAGAACAGAGGAAACATCACCATTCAAGATATTACTGGTGGACGATCTTGCCCAAAACCGAACGGTGATAAACGTCCTGTTGACCGCGCTCGGCTTCATCATTGAAGAGGCAGATGGCGGGTTACAGGCGATTGCAAAAGTTTCACAGTTCAAGCCCGATTTAATCTTTATGGATATGGTCATGCCCGGCATGGATGGGTTGGAGGCGACCCGCCAAATTCGGCAAATGCCAGAGTGGGATCAATTGCCAATCATCGCCTTTTCAGCCAATGTTGGTGAGGGGATGCGACAGCAATATATGGATGCTGGTTGTGATGATTTCTTGCCTAAACCGTTTGAAACGAAGGTAATGTTGGAAAAACTGGGGTATTTCTTACCTTTGCAATGGTTCTATGAAATTGACGACAGTATCGCCCATATGGGGCGCGTGCAGGGTGATGCGGGGTTGCTTTCACCCGCAGAGATTGCGCTTCCTTCGCAAATGGAATTGAAAAAAATGCTAAAATTGACTATGATTGGTGATATCAATGGTATTAAAAAGCGTTTAAGCGT
>CAYSDT010000488.1:0-1474 GCA_964429835.1 uncultured Ardenticatenaceae bacterium
GAGGCAAAGACAGTGCCGAGCAAGTCGGCATGGCCTTCGCCACTGGTTTTACGGAAGGAAAGGATGGCCTGCTCTACAACCCGACACAATTCATTCAAGGCGTGCGCCAGCAAGTAGACCAGTGGCGTAAATTACCGAACCCTGAAAGCTGGAAGGTTACACCAGAGACCGCCCGCTTATTACAACATTGGCGAACCCATGAATTTCAAGGGATTCGCCCGTTCTTCTGCCAAATCGAAGCCGTAGAAACTGCCATTTGGCTTACTGAAGTCGCTCCCAAATCGGGCAAGACAGGGCGAGGGTTTCTTGACCACATTAAAAATGCCAATGAACAAGCCAACCCCGAACTCCATCGCATCGCGCTAAAATTAGCGACTGGTGCGGGCAAAACGATGGTCATGTCCATGATTATTGCATGGCAGACCATCAACGCCGTGCGCCATCCCACCAGCACGCGCTTCACACGCGGGTTTCTGGTTGTTGCGCCGGGCATTACCATCAAAGATCGGCTGTCGGTGCTGCATCCCAATGATCCGTACAGCTATTATGGCGACCGTGAGCTTGTGCCTAGCGATATGCAAGCCGATTTAGGACGTGCCAAAATCGTTGTCACTAATTATCACGCCTTCAAGTTGCGTGAACGGATGAAAATTTCGTCTGGCGGCCGTAAGTTGTTGCAAGGGCGTGGTGCGAAACTGCAAACATTGGAAACGGAAGGGCAGATGATTCAGCGTGTCATGCCTGATTTAATGGGCATGAAAAACATCATGGTGATTAACGATGAAGCGCATCATTGCTACCGTGAACGGCCTGACAATAGCGATGTTGACGACCTGAAAGGGGATGAAAAGAAAGCAGCCAAAAAAGAGAATGAGGCCGCTCGTCTTTGGATTACGGGTATTGAAACCGTAAAGCGAAATATGGGCGTGCGTACCGTCTTTGATTTATCAGCCACGCCCTTCTTTTTGAGTGGGTCTGGTTATGTAGAGGGGACGCTTTTTCCGTGGGTGGCAAGCGATTTTTCGTTGATGGATGCGATTGAATGCGGCATTGTCAAGCTGCCCCGTGTGCCTGTTTCTGACAACATTCCCGGCGGTGATATGCCCAAATTCCGTAATCTTTGGGAAAACATTCGCACCAAAATGCCCAAGAAGGGGCGCGGCAAAGCGAGTAAAACGCTCGATCCGTTGAGCTTGCCGCCTCAGTTGCAAACGGCGTTGGACGCGCTTTATGGGCATTATGTTCAGGTTTTTGAAAGCTGGGAACAAGAAGGAATTACAACGCCGCCTGTATTCATCATTGTTTGTAATAACACCTCTACTTCCAAACTTGTGTATGACTTTGTTTCTGGCTTCCATCGGGCTAGTGAAAGTGGCGAGATGGAAACGTATCACGAAGGGCGACTGGAGCTTTTCCGTAATTTTGATGAGCATGGCAACCGTCTGGCACGGCCGAAAACATTATTGATCGACAG
>CAYSDT010000488.1:1574-2698 GCA_964429835.1 uncultured Ardenticatenaceae bacterium
CGCCGTCAATCGTATGATTTGAATGAAGACGGGCTGTTTAATGTGGAATATGCCGATGTGTTAGGAATTCCTTTTGATTTTACGGCCAAACCAGTCGTTATTACGCCGCAGCCAGCGCGAAAAACGATAGCCGTTCATGCCGTCAGGCCAGAACGGGATGCGTTGGAACTTATTTTTCCGCGAGTGGAGGGGTATCGGGTGGAATTGCCAAATGAGCGGTTGACTGCGAAGTTTACGGCCGATTCTGTTTTGGAATTAACGCCCGACCTTGTGGGTCCGTCGATTACGCATAATCAGGGGATTATTGGTGAAGGGGTAGATTTAACGGTGCAGCATTTGCAAGATACGCGCCACTCTACGATTTTGTTCCATTTGGCACGCTATTTGATGTACAACAAATATCGTGATCCGGGCGGCGAGCCAAAGTTGTACCTTTTCGGGCAGTTGAAGCGTATTGCGCGGCAATGGATGGATGGCGGTTATTTACGTTGCACGGGTGGGACTTATCCCGCGCAACTGCTGTATCAAGAGATTGCTGATATGGCTTGTGAACGCATTAAGTCGGCAATAACGGCCGCTGCCAGCGATGGTCAACGGGTGAAAGCGATTTTGGATTCATATAACCCGACGGGTTCGACGGCGCATGTTAATTTCACGACTTCAAAGGAGACGCGCTGGAAAACTGATCCGCGTTACAGTCATGTGAATTGGGTGGTGTGTGACAGCGATTGGGAAGCGGAGTTTTGTCGTGTGGTGGAAGCGCATCCGCAAGTGCGGGCGTATGTGAAGAATCAGGGGTTGGGGCTGGAGATTCCTTATTTATACAAGGCGATGCCGCATAAATATATTCCTGATTTTATTGTGCAGATTGACAACGGCCGTTCTGAACCCCTCAACCTTATTGTAGAAATTAAAGGATGGCGTGGGGAAGATGTGAAGGATAAACACAACACGATCAGCAACTTTTGGATACCGGGTGTGAATAATTTGAAGACTTACGGCCGTTGGGCTTTTGTGGAGTTTACGGCCGTTTTTGAGATTGAGGCTGAGTTTGACAAACTAATCGCCCAACAATCGTAACCCACAATCGTAAATCGTGATCGTTAGTCGTGATCGTGATCGAA
>CAYSDT010000489.1:0-1317 GCA_964429835.1 uncultured Ardenticatenaceae bacterium
GCTGATTATAATCGCGTGGAGGTGGGGTTGGTGGTGGGCGACAGGAAGTTGCGGCGGCAGGCGAAGGCGTTGGGTTTTCCCATCTTTCGGGATGGGGAGCAGGCGGAACGGGATGGGCGGCGATGGCGGCGCGGGCAACGGCGGCGTGAATTGGTCGGGTTGCCGACGAAGGGCGGCCAGCCATTATCGGAATGGCGGCAGGAACAGCAGCCGCATAACCCCATCGCCCCCGCAAAGGCCGTTGTGCTTACGCCGCGCCAATGGGGAGCGCGTTATGCCGCCGTTTTTGCATTTTTCATCGCCGCTGCGCTGTTGATTGTGCTGTTTGCGTATGCTGTGCCGGGCGCGACCATCACCCTTGCGCCTGAATTGGAGCCGATTACGGCGACGCAAATTGTGGTGGCTGATCCGTTGATAACGGCCGTTAATTTCCAAAACAAAACCGCGCCCGCCCGCCAAATTTCCATCACCCAAGCGTGGGAGGCGGAGGTGGAGGCGACGGGAACGGCCGAGCGACCCATCACCCCCGCGCAGGGGGCGGTGCTGTTCACAAATTTGACCGACGAGGCGGTGATTGTGCCTGACGGGACGCAAATTCGCACGGCGAATCGGGTTGTGTTTCAAACCATCGCCGCCGTGACTTTGCCAGCGGCGGAGGGCAGCACGACGGAGGTGGCGGTGGTGGCGATGGAGCCTGGCCCGCACGCGAATGTGGCCGCCGACAGCGTGACGCGGCTGGTGGAGAAGAAGTTAGCGCGGCAAGTTGAAGTACAAAATCCAGAGCGAATGACGGGTGGATCGGTGCAGGAAATAACGGCCGTTTCCCAGTCAGATTTAGATCAGTTACGCTCGCAGGCGTTGCAATTTCTGCAAGCCATCGCCCTTGCCCAGATGGACGCGGAGTTGACGGAGCGCGAATTTTTGGCGCGGGAATCGCTGCGGCTGGTCGAGGTGTTAAGCGAGGAGTATTCGCACGAGGTCGGCGAGGGGGCGAATCGGGTGACACTGGAAATGAAGGCGGTGCTGGTGGGAACGGCCGTTAATAGCACGGAGACGGCGGGGCTGGCTTACGACGCGCTGGCGGCGGACATCGCTGACGGCTACAGTTTATCGCCCGACAGTTTGACATTTGAACCCGGCCCCGTCATCGCGGTGGATGAGGCGGGGCGGGTGACGTTTGAGGTACTGGTCAGCGGCGCGGCGGCGGCTGATTTGAATGTGGATGGGGTATTAACGGCCGTTTCTGGTCAGCCCACCGACATTGCCGCCGCGTATTTGTATAATAATCTCCCCCTGCGCGACACGCCGACCATCAGC
>CAYSDT010000489.1:1417-2693 GCA_964429835.1 uncultured Ardenticatenaceae bacterium
TATGAATCGAAATTTACAGGCTTTAGTGAAGGCGTGCGACCAGATGGGCGTGCGTTATGACGTGCAGCATAGCACGCAGAATATCGTTACCGTTTATGTCGGCGGCGAGACGCATCTGTTTACGAATTGGGCGACTCCGCTTAATCCGCAATCGGTGATGAAATTGTGTCAGGATAAGGATTATTTCATCACTTATTTTGAAGATGTGGTGAAAATGCCAAAAACGGCCGCTTTTCTGAACCCATACAGCGACGAAAAGTACGCCCATTTCCTGGACGCGAACAGCATCGGCGGCATTATCAGTAAAGTTGAGGCTGATTTTGGCTATCCCGTCATCGTCAAGAAAAATCGGGGGTCGTGGGGGACGCATGTGTTCAAGGCGGAAACGCCGCGACAGTTGGAACATGCGCTGTTGGCGGTTTACGACAAGAAGAATATCTTTGGCGATTATATCGCGCTGATACAGGAGGCGATCCCGATTGAGCGGGAGTATCGGATTATTTATCTAAACGGCCGTTATCAATTTGCCTATCACAAAGACACCGCCAACGCGGTTTACACGGGCAATCTTAGCCCGCTGCATTGGGAAGGGGCTGAGTCGAAGTTGGTGACGGATGCGGCCGATCAGGACGGCCTCATCGCCTTCTGCCAGCCACTTTTTGACAAGCTGATGATTCCATTCTGCGGGCTGGATGTGGCTGTGGACGCTGGCGGGCAGCATTGGATGATCGAAGGCAATTCATCACCGGGCTTTGACCGCTTCATTAAAGATGAAGGGGATGAGATGGTGGTGAAGTTGTATAAGGAGATGTTGTCTCCCAAAAAGGCGTAGATATAAAATTAAACGGCATTTTGTATGTCAATAAAATTTGATGTTTTGTAAAGTAAAACGGCCGTTTTAGACGGCCGTTTTGCTTTCTGAACGACGGGATAACGGTCGCTTCAATTACCGTTTTTTATTGACCAGCCAGCCTATCACATAAATCAACGCCGCAAATTGAAGACTTCTTGCACTTATCCACGCGACGGTGTCTGCTACTTTGATGGGCATAAAACTGAAGAAAATCATGTTCATAATAAACGTAATCATACCTAAAACGAAAAGTGCTGACGCAATTGTTTTGTACTTCGGCTCTTTATAATTTGGGTCAAGATTTTTTGGTCTATTGCCCACATAGTGGACGATCAGATTTATGGCAACGGAGGATATAAGGAAAAGTATCCCCAAAGTGATATTTGTGATTGTATGCTCATCCATCTTTTTAGTATAGCATGG
>CAYSDT010000490.1:0-2691 GCA_964429835.1 uncultured Ardenticatenaceae bacterium
ATTTTCAATTCAAAAACGAACGTGCCATCGTGGGCGTAAATTAGGTCAATGTCTGGGTTTTGATGGAGTTCGGCGGGGTCGAAGAAGCCGCCGCGCTGCCCGATGAGGATGTGTGTCACCCCTTCTTGGCGCAACCAATCGGCAATTTGCGGATTATTCCAATCGGAAACGGCCGTTGCTGCTTCATTAAATGCGCGTACTCGTGTCGCCAATTCACGATTGTAAATGTAATCAATCGGCAATGTGGTCGCTGAGAGCCCCGTCAACGGCATGAGCCATGCGCCCGCGTCACTGCCCGCGTAAGTGCCGCCCAACCAGAGCCAGCCGTTGACGGCAACGTGCGCGTCGGCGGGCAAATTTTCTTCTGCCCAATCGAGCAACGGCACGTCACCGCGCTTTACCAGCACCGTTTCGGCGTTGATGATGTTGAGTTGTTGGCGTATGCCGAACAAAATCAGGGCGGCGATGGTTGCACCAACGGCCGTTACGCCCAAAATCTGCAACAGCCAATGCCGCCTTTGATTCCATCGCCCCATTACCACACCAAAAAAAATTGCCAGTGGCACAAACAGGCTAATGTACATGCTGTTGAGATTGATGAGCCACGTTTCAGGCAACCCCAACCGACTGCCCGACAATAAAATAAAGAGCGAGGCGACCCATGCCATCAATGCAAATGGCAGCAGCGTCCATTTTTGCCCGCGTATGCGCCCAATCAGCACCAAAATGGCGATGACGGCGGCGGCGTAAATAAACTGCAACTCCCATCCCACCGTTACATAATTTGTGGGGAAGGCGTTGTAATTGAACGGCGTTTGAGATGTAAATTTGACGGGTTCGGGCGCGTCCAGCAGGTAAAAAAGGCGCGGAAGGGCTAACACACCGCCCAAGATGGCGGCGTAAATGAGCCGACGGCCGTTTCGTCCCCCCATCAACAAAAACACGATGGCCGCAAAGGGCAGATAGATCAAAAAGACGCGGACATGCAGGTAAAACAGCCCGGCGGCAAGAATGCCGACTAACGGCCACGCGGATCGCCATCGCCGCCCGCCAGCCATGATTTTCCAATTGAGGGCGAGCAGGACGGGGAGGATTAAAACGGCCGTTAATTGCGTCATCCGTCCCCATGTGGCGTAGTAGGCGGGAAAAAAGAAGGGGAGGGCGACCAACATCGCGGCCAGCAACGCCGACCATCGCCGCCGCGTGAAGATGGAAACGGCGGCGTAAATGGTCAGCGGCACGAGGGCGTTAAGCAGCACGCCGATGTAAAGCAAGAGCGTTTCCAGCGGCCAGCCGCCCATCAACATCAGGCTGGCGGAGAGGGTGTGGAAGCCAAAATGGTACGGAAAACGGCTGATTTCGGGCAAATACGGGGCGTAATCGGTGATGATTTGCCCGTTGGCGACCATGATGGCGGTGATGAGGGCGTGGCGGCTGGAATCGACCCACGGCGGGAAGGCGAGATCGCGCACGGCGAGCAGGCGGACGGTGAAACCGACGAGAAGCAATAGCGGCAACACCCCATCGCCCCATTGGAGCGGATGCAATTTTGGTGGGCGACGTTTCCACAGAAAAGCGACAGCCAGCCAGCCGCTGATGAACAACAGCCAGAGCAAAATCGGGGTAAAACGGCCGTTTACGAGCGTCCATCCTTGCCAAATTAACGGATAAACGGCCGTTCCCACCGCCAGCGCAACACCTATCCATGCCCACACATTCAAACGGGGCAAGCGCGGCAGTAAAAGCAGTAATATCACGCCAGGCAAAGGCAAAAAGGCGATGGCTAACAGGGCGATTAGTCCGCTTTTTTGCAATAAATCGCGCAAGAGGGGGAGGATGTTGCCAGCGGTGAGTTGGTAACGGGTGATGAAGCGCAGGTCGGAAACGGCCGTTTCTGGCAAATCGCCATCCCCGTCAATCACCATCTCGCCGCCCGCGTACACATCCATATCATACCCCCACACGGAAACACGGTTGCCTTCTTCGGCACTGATTCGCAGGGTGTATGTTTGGTCGGCGGAATCGGGTTGGGGGGGGAAGCGGAGGGCGAGAATTTGGTTGTGGCTGAGGGGTTGGCTGTCGCGGCTTTCTTGGGCGATGAGGGTGTCGGCGGCATCGAATAGCTGGATGGTTAGCCGGCCGTTACTTTCAGTCGCGTCACTGTGACGCGCCAGCAGCAGTTCGATTTCACGCAAGCCGCCGCGGCTGGGGGTGATGGTTTGTTGAATGGAAAAACGGCCGTTTGCGGCTGGAGCAACGCTGTTAATTCGCTCCTGTTTGTCATCCGTCGCCAACAGTGGTGCGGTAAAATCGGCGGGGCGGGCGATGAGAATCCATCCTGCCAGCAAAAACGCGCCCAACAAAAGAAGGGGAATACGCCAACGGCCGTTTTTTACCCAATGCCTCACTCGCCACTCGCCACTCGCTACTCGCATACCTGTCACTCCCATAAAAAAAAGCCGCTTCCATTGTGGAAGCGGCTTTAGCCATGACGCTAACTAGATTTGAACTAGTGACCTAGGGCTTATGAGTCCCTCGCTCTAACCAACTGAGCTATAGCGCCTCAAGCGAGCGAAATTATAACGGAAACGGCCGTTTGTGCAAAAATAGATACGAATTGGATGAATTTCAGTTTGGGGGCATGGCGAATGAATTCACTGCAACGACTGCAAAGTCGGCCTACGCCGACTG
>CAYSDT010000491.1:0-2687 GCA_964429835.1 uncultured Ardenticatenaceae bacterium
GTGATGGGGCATTGGTCGCATAGCGGATTGCGGGCGCGGCACGTTTCGCGCCCGTGCCGAATGATGTTCAAATGCAGGGGGTAATAAGTGTCGGGGTCGCCCATCTTTTCCAAGATGGGATGCGCTTTATCCGCGCTTACTTTTGGCCCAATCAAACCCAATCGCCGCGTAATGCGATGCACATGGGTGTCTACGGGGAAAGCGGGGCGGTTAAAACCGAATAAAAGGATGATAGCGGCCGTTTTTGGCCCCACCCCCTTGATTTTCACCAGCCACTCCCGCGCTTCGTCCAGCGTCATGTCGTTGAGAAATTCGAGGGAAAGCTCACCCTGTTCGTCATGCACATATTGTAACGCTTGTTTGATACGCGGCCCTTTTTGGTTCGCCAATCCCGCTGGGCGAATGGTGGCGATGATTTCCGCTTCTGGCGCATTCATCACCGCTTCCCAATCGGGATACTTTTCTTTTAGCGCGTAAAACCCTTTGTCACGGTTGCCATCAGATGTGGATTGGGACAGGATGGTGGAAACCAGTTCGTCAACGGGAGGCAACCATTGCCGCCAAGTGGGGGAACCGTATTTAGCCATTAGTTTTTCGTGAACGGCCGTTAATTTCAGTGTCAATGGGTTTATTTCATCCATTCCCATATTGTAATCGGGAATGAGCGACAGGCACATAGGAAAAGCGTAAATTTATGGGAGACCTGACAGGTTTCATCAACGCCTTCCGTTTTACGCAAATATCACAAAAAAACCTGTCAGGTCTATCCGTTTGTATGTGCAAATCATCGTGGTTGTAGGTAGTAGCCATACCCGCGCTTGGACTGGATGTATTCGTGATCGTCGGAAACGGCCGTTTTTAATTTCTTTCGCAACCTGAACAAGTACACCCGCAGCCGTCCCTCGTCGGCATCTTCCATCGGCCATAGCCGCTGCATCAACCGACCTGCTGGAATGGGTTGCCCTGGTGAGCGGGCGAGAATGTAGATCATTTTGGATTCAATCGGTGTCAGCGATAGCTCTTTACCTGATAATAGAACTGTATGTGCCATAAAATTGATCGAAAACTGCTCATCAATCACCACCTGCGCCTGCATGACATATTCAAAATCGCCAATGCGCCGCAACACCCGCCGCACCCGTGACAGCAACACCTCTTTGTTAAACGGCTTGGTAATGTAATCTTCGGCGCATAAATCAAGAGCCTTAATTTCCATATTGGCATGCCGTTCGCCCGTTAGCATAATGATGGGCAGATCGCTGTAACTGTGTACTTCACGGCAGAAAGCCCATCCAGTCATTTTTGACATCGTAATGTCCACGATGGCAAGATGGGGCAAACCTGATTCTTCAATCCATTCTAATGCCATCTCCCCAGAGGTGACGGTGAACACCTGAAAGCAATCATCTTCCAGCACGTTTTTCACAGCACGCAAAACGGCTACATGATCATCAATAACTAAAATACGGTAATTTTCGGGGGTAAATGTAGACATAACATTTCAGGGCAGTTGCACTGCATCAGTTTAATAGTAATTACTTGCAGAACGATGAGGGCAACAATGATATTTTGTATTGTAACAAGAGCTAGAGTATAGAGCTAGAATAGGTTAGAGCGAATTGCATACTAATTTTATTTTTATGTAATGATGCGGATACGGTGGAACGCTGATAGAAAAACATATTTTTTATCTGCGTTCCATCGTATCCGCGTCAACATAGCTGTTCCGACGCAATAAATGCTTAATTTATTGTATGCAATCGCTCTCGCTTTTCCTAGCTCTAGCTCCATCCTCTAGCTATAATGAAGCATGGCTCTTGTTTTTGTGACAATTGGATGGTTGGTGGGGGTATGGGCGGCTTCGCGGCTGGGGTTGACGTTGCCAATTTGGGGCGCAACGGCCGTTTTCCTCTCCATCATCACCCTTGCCAGCACAACTTTCCGCAATAAACGGGTTCTCATTCTATTTGCCAGCTTGGCCGCCTTTGCCTTTGGCGGCGTGCGTTACCACCTCGCCCAGCCGACCATCACCCCCGACCATGTGGCGTATTACAACGACAGCGGCGACCCCATCGCCATTACGGGACTGATTGTGGGCGAGCCAGACGTGCGGGATCGGGCGGTGAATTTGCGCTTGCGGGCAGAAACGGCCGTTTTTGCTGACGGTCACACGCAATCCCTCACGGGCGACATTTTGTTGCAAACTGACCGTTTTCCCATCATTAAATATGGGACGCGATTAACGGCCGTTGGGCAGTTGGAAACCCCGCCTGAATTTGAGGATTTCAGCTACAAGGAGTATCTGGCGCGGCAACATATACACAGCATCATGCGCCGATCCCGCATTGACGTGTTGGAAACAGGACAGGGATCGCCGTTTTATCACGCCATCTACGCCTTCAAAGCGAAAGCGCAAATCGCCATCAATGCCATTTTGTCCGATCCGCAAGCGGGCTTGTTGAGCGCAATTTTGCTCGGCAATCGGCATAATTTGCCCGCCGATGTCGTCGAAGATTTCCAGACGGCGGGCATATCGCACATCATCGCCATTTCAGGATTGCACATCGCGGTTTTAATCGGTGTGCTGGTGGCGGTGACGAAGCCGTTTTTGTCGCGGCGGGCGGCACTGCCTCTCATTTTAGCCATTTTGGGGATGTACACCATCATGGTCGGCGCGTCCCCATCGG
>CAYSDT010000492.1:0-1302 GCA_964429835.1 uncultured Ardenticatenaceae bacterium
AGGAGAATAAATGCATTCACAAATTTCATGTCCAAGCTGCGGCACACCGTTTATGGCCGAAGTCACCCAAATCATTGACGCAGGGCAAAATCCACAACTGAAACAACAACTATTGGCAGGCCAACTAAACGTCGCCCAATGCCCGCAATGCGGGGCTGGCGGCATGTTGACGACGGCGATGCTTTTCCATGATCCCGCTTACGACATGTTCATCATTTACATCCCGCAAGAGATGGTGATGGGGCATGACGAGCGCGAAAAATTCATCGGCGACCTGACCCAGCGGGCGATGAATGCGATCCCGAATGATCAACGGCGGGCGTATATGTTGCAGCCGCAGATGATTATGACGTTCGAGACATTCATCGAAAAAGTGCTGGAAACGGAAGGGGTGACAAAAGAGATGATCGAGCGACAGCGCAAGCAGGCGGAACTGTTGCAAACGCTGGCAAAAGCGGATATGGATGTCGCCAAACATCTGGTGAAAGAGCGGATGGGCGAAATCGATCAGGTCTTTTTCGAGATGTTGCAACAGACGATTGATGCCGTCGCCAATTCAGGCGACGCGGAACAATTAGTACGCTTGACGAATGTACGGGCGATGTTGATGACCGCTACGCCCGCCGGCCGCGAGGTTGAAAAGCGACAAATTGCGATGCACGGCTTCAATATAGATGCCAAGAAAGCGGGCGGGCTGTCGCCAGAATTGCTGTTCAAGCATGTACTGCTGAACATAGATGATGGGGCGACGGTTGACCAGTTGGTGCAGATCGGGCAACAGGCGTTGACGTATGATTTCTTCCAACTATTGAGCGATGAGATTGAAAAAGCGAAGGATGATGAGGCAGCGACGGCAAAATTAACTAATTTACGCGAACATCTGCTGCTATTCTTCGATGCGATGCAGGCGCAAACACAGCAGTTGATGGCACAAGCTGACGCGATGATTCAAGCCATTCTGGACGCGCCCGATAAAGCGGCCGCCATCGCCCAATTGACACCCCAGATTGATGATGCGTTTATGTATGTGTTATCAAATAAAACGGCTCTTGCTGACCAAAAAGGGAATACGGAAGAGGCCAACGCCCTGCGCGGCGTGTACGAACTCATCCGCGCACAGGCGGAAAGCCAATATCCGCCAGAGGTGCTTTTGATCAATAATTTGATGGAAGCGACGACGGAAGCGGAGCAGGAGCAGGTTTTTGAGGCGAATGCGGGCTTGCTCACCCCTGAATTGATCACGGTGATTGAGAAATTGGCGGCCGATATTGACGAGAAGGGACAGGTGGAAACGGCCGTTAA
>CAYSDT010000492.1:1402-2683 GCA_964429835.1 uncultured Ardenticatenaceae bacterium
TGCGTGATATTAACAAGAAAATTGAGGCGCGGTTGGGGTAAACAATGCCAGAAGTCAGGCTGTCGCTCGCAAAAGCCTGACTTCTTCATCATAGGAAGCTAAACATGAACAAATGGTCTAAACGAAAACGATTAGAAGCCGTAATCAGCGGCGGCAAGCCCGACCGCGTACCCGTCGCCTTATGGCGGCATTGGCCGGGCGACGATCAGGATGCAAGCGCATTAGCGGCGGCACATTTGCAATGGCAACGCGATTATGATTGGGATTTGCTCAAAATCGGCACCGCCAGCAGTTATTCGGTGGACGATTGGGGAATGCAAACACGCTGGCTTGGCGACATCGAAGGGACACGGGAAGAGACACACCGTCCAGCAAAAACGGCCGTTTATTGGGAAAATTTACGGCCGTTAAACCCCACAAAAGGGGTGTTAGCCACCCAAATCGACGCGCTAAATCTCATCCAATCAGGATTGCAGGACGAAGTACCCGTCATTATGACCATCTTCTCGCCGCTGACACAAGCACAACGGCTGGCGGGCGAAGAGAACCTGCTCATCCAAATGCGCCAACATCCCGATTTAGTGCATCGCGGCTTGCGGGTCATCACCGAAAGCACGCGCCGCTTTGTTGAAGCGGCCAAAAAAACGGGCATCAGTGGCATTTTTTACGCCGTCCAACACGCCCGTTACCCCTTACTGAGCCACGATGAGTTCGTGACATTTGCACGGCCGTATGATTTACAAGTCTTGGAATCTGCCAGTGAGCTATGGTGCAATATCGTGCATATTCATGGCGCAGATGTCGCCTTCAACTGGGCATCAGACTACCCCGCTCACTTTGTCAATTGGCATGATCGGGAGACGGGTTTCACCTTAAAAGAGGGGTTGACGCAAATTCAAGGTGCGGCCAGCGGCGGCATCGACCAATGGACATTGCATCAGGATGCGCCAGAGGCGGCTCTGCTTGAGGCACAAGATGCGATTGAACAGGTAAACGGCCGTCGGCTGCTCTTGGGTACAGGTTGCGTCGCACTGGTCACAACGCCGTTACGCAATATCCGCGCTTTGCGTGAATTTGTGGGGTGATGGGGGGAGACTCCGATTGAAAATCGGTGTCTGGTACAAAAATTCATAACGAACACAAATACGGGGGAACGCTGATTTATCCAAAACTCAAATCAGCGTTCCCCCGTATCTGCGTTGATGATTTAGTCGTATCGCAAGGCATTTGATGCACTCCAAGCAAAACGGCCGTTTACCACCCCAACCGCTCCCCAAGCCT
>CAYSDT010000493.1:0-2672 GCA_964429835.1 uncultured Ardenticatenaceae bacterium
CCGTCACCTCTTCGCGCGGTTTGTCGTACAGTTCGCCCATGCTGATGAACCACTCATCCACCAGCCGATAGACCAACTCTTCGCCGCAACGCCAGCAGTGCGGGTAGCGATGGCTGTACCGTTGTTTGCGGTAGTAGACCTCTTTTTCGTGCAAGCTGTTAAAGATGTCGGGCGCGATGCCGTGAACGGAACGGCCTGACAGCCAATCGAAGCCATCCACATAGACACCGTTTTCGTCGAGCGGCGCAAGGTTGGGCAGATTAAACTCTTTGCCCAACCCAAAATCCTCCGCCCCGCAGCCGGGCGCGATGTGGACGATGCCCGTCCCCTCTTCCGCGCCCACATCCTTCCATTCGATGATGCGATGGGTATATCCAGCTTCGCCAAATGTCTCTTTGACCATCGTCAACTCGTCGAAGGGGCCGCTGTACTCCCAGCCGACCATCTCCGCCCCTTTCAACTTGCCGACGACTTCGTTGTTTTTGCCGATGAGCGTGTTTTTCATCGCCCCTTCGGCCAAATAGTACGTCCATCCATCTTCCGCTTGCACTTTGACATACGCCAACTCTGCACCAACGGCGGCGGCGACGTTGCTGGTCAGCGTCCACGGGGTTGTCGTCCAGACGAGTAATGCTTCTTTTTCGCGCCCCGTGAGCGGGAATTTGACGAAAACAGATTCATGCGTCACTTCCTTGTACCCATCGGTGACGATTTCGTGCTGGCTGATGCCTGTGCCGCAACGGGCGCACCACGGCATCACGTCGCGCCCTTTGTAGAGCCAGCCGTTTTCGTGGACTTTTTTGAGGAAGCCCCAGATTTGGTAATTATTTTCGTCGCTGAAGGTGAAGTACGAGCCGCCCATTTCAGGCAAGCCGAGTTTGGCAACGATTTGCTCCACTGTTCCTGTCACTTCCCCTTTTGGCCCTTCGATGGTGATGAGTTGGGCGGGGTTTTCGATTAGCTGGCTTTCCAGTTGGCGCAGTTGGTCGGGATCGTTCCAATCCATCCAGTAGCCGAGCCGCATGGATTGTTCGGTCTGCACGGCCGCAAATTTGAGAACGCGAGCTTTGCACAGCTTCATAAATTCAGCCAGCCCGTACTCTTCGATGTCATGTTTGCTGGTGAAACCCAGCTCTTTTTCGACGTTGACTTCGACCCACAGCCCTTGACAGTCGAAGCCGTTTTGCCAGCGCAAATTTTTGCCCTGCATGGCGTTGTATCGGTTGTAGAGGTCTTTGTAGGTGCGTCCCCAGGCGTGGTGAACGCCCATCGGGTTGTTGGCGGTGATGGGGCCGTCGAGAAAGCTGAATGTGCCGTATTCGGCTTCGGTTTGGGCGCGAAGGCGGCGCAGTTCGTTGAATGCGTCGGTCTCTTGCCAGAATTTGAGGACTTCGTTTTCCATTTTCACGAAGTCGGGTTTGTTTGATACTGATTTGAAGGTCATTTTTGGTTCCTGTTTTTTATACTGATCCGCAGATTACGCAGATTAGCGCAGATTTTTTTATTAATAATCTGCGGGAATCTGCGTAATCTGCGGATCAGTTTCTTTCAAGTATTTATCTTGTGTTGGCAAATCGTTCATATTCTAGTGATTTGCTTCCGAAGTTGAGAAGCAATCCAAGGGGGAACTTGGTTGCTTTGAGATAATTGATAATTTGGGACGTTTCAACGCCGCCTAATTGCTTGATTGCTTTTAATTCCACGATAATGTTTCCGTAGCAGACAAAATCTGCTCGATATATTGTGGATAGTTGCTGTCCTTTGTAGAAAATTGGCAGATTAACTTCTTTGGCGTAGGGGACATTGCGCGCAGATAGCTCAAGTGCGAATGCTTCTTGGTAGACAGCTTCCAAAAAACCTCTGCCTAACTGTCTATGAACTTCCATTCCTGCGCCAATAATGGCGTGTGTTTTTGGATCTTTTTGTTCTTTCATCGTATCTCTTTGGTCAGATTCCCCGCCGCGAAGCGGTGGAATGTTCTACTATATCTTTTAAAAATCTGCGCCAATCTGCGTAATCTGCGGATCAATTCACGGATCAATCAAGTTCTACATAAATCCGCTTATTCAGCCGTCCCTTGCTTTTGTAATTCACAATCCGCATACGGCCGACTTCGCTGGTGTTGTTAACATGCGTGCCGCCATCCGCCTGTAAATCCAGCCCAACAAGTTCCACCGTGCGAATTTCGGTGATGCCTTTGGGCAGCAGATTGATCTTGGTGCGGATGAGGTCGGGGATGGCGAATGCTTCTTCGCGGGGCAGAATTTGTACGCGGGTTTCGCGGGCGGCGGCGACTTCGACGTTGACTGCCTTCTCAATTTCAGTGACCAACTCTTGCCGCATCGACTCGAATTCAAAATCCATCCGCCCTTTGAGCGGATTCATGTTGCCGCCCGTCACCTGCGCCCCGTAATCGCGCCAGACTACGCCACAGAGAATGTGCATGGCGGTGTGGGTTCGCATGAGCTGGTAGCGGCGTGTCCAGTCGAGTTTGCAGAAAACGGCCGTTTCTACCCCAATCTCCCCGTCAACAAAATGAACAACCTGCCCATTCACCTTTTTAACTTTCGTGACGTTCCACGTCTGGTCGCCAGCCGACAACGTGCCAACATCGCAAGGTTGCCCGCCGCCGCCCGGATAAAATGCGGTTTGATTCAGGATTACACCACCGT
>CAYSDT010000494.1:0-2667 GCA_964429835.1 uncultured Ardenticatenaceae bacterium
ATGCCCCCTAGGAGACTCGAACTCCTGTTTCAGCCTTGAGAGGGCCGTGTCCTAGGCCGCTAGACGAAGGGGGCTAACGACGGATTGGGATGATAGCAAACGGCCGTTTGCTTGTCAACCCCGCTTTTGATGAAAATCGCGCATCATTGGCAGTAATGGCACGGGACGGATGGATTGGAACGCATGGCGCGTTCCTGGCAGCACGATTAGCTCCCCTTTTGGCAATATCCGACTCAGGCGCACCGCTTCTGGCAACGGAACCATCTCATCACGGTCGCCCAAGCTGATTAACACAGGCGTTTGCATATGCTTCAACATATTTTCGCGCACCCCTTTTTCCGCAAGGAAGAAGGTCAACTCGACGGCCTGCCGCACCAGAATGCGCCATTGCCGCGCCCCATGATCTCTCATTAGCTGATCGACATAGGCGGGGACTTTTTCAACCAGCATTTCGGGATTTAACTGCTCCTGCATGTTTTTGGCCGATTCCTCAGTCCAATAAAATTTGGTGGCGTGCATCAACAATGTGCTGACGCGACGTGGCTGGTTCAACGCCAACAGCAACCCTAAATAGCCGCCTAAGCTATATCCCGCGATGTGAACTTCTTCAATGTCCAAATAATCAAGAAACCCTGCAATATCTTGCGCCATGCGATTGGGCTTTAGCTCAATCGCACTGTTGGTCGAACGGCCGTGTCCACGCAAATCCATCATCAACACCCGATAATCGGCGGATAACGGCCGTATAAATTTACGCCACTGACTGCTAATCGCGCCCATCAAACCCGGCAGCAACAAAAGCGGCGGATTCAAGCGGTCGCCAAAAGTTTCAAAATTGATGTTTGTCCCGTCATCTGTTGTCCATGTTGGCATAAAACCTCCAAATAATGGTCAATTGTTAAGTATCAAGTTTCAATTGTCAACGGAGAAAAATACATGACGTATACCCCTCGTTGACAATTAACAAGTGATAATTGACCATTGATAATTTCTTTTCCTATCCAATCGCTGTTGCAAAACCAATCGCCAGCGTGTCCGTGTGCGAAATACTGATCGACCACTCTTGCAAGCCCATCTGTTCGGCCATTGCTTTTGCCTCATTATGTAAAACTAATTCAGGCTTCCCTTGTGCGTTAGACAGCACTTCAATATCCGTCCAACGTACTTCACCAATGCCCGTACCAAGTGCTTTGGCGACCGCTTCCTTGACCGCAAAACGGCCAGCCAGTCGATCCACACGCCCGTTACAGTACGCCTGTTCCTGCTCTGTAAATATCCGATTATAAAAGCGTTGCCCGTGTCTGGCAAAAGCGCGTTCCAAACGCGCAATATCCACTAAATCCACACCCGATACAATTATCAACTCCCAGCCACCGCAATCACAACCTGCTCCGTACTCCAGTATTTTTGCGCCGCCGCCCGCACCCGTTCGGGGGTGATGGCATTGATGCTGTCGCTGAACTCCTGCAAATAATCCAACCCCAAGGCGTACAACTCCATGTCGGTGATGATGCCTGCCAGCCCCTCATTCGTCTCCAGTCCCATGGGCATCGACCCCGTGCGATACGCCTGACTATCGGCTAACTCTTCAAGCGGCACAAGCTCCGTCCGCATCCGCTCGATCTCGCCCAAAATCGCCTCAATCGCCTCGTCCACCTTGTCGGGGGCAACGCCCGCCGCCGCGTACATGGGCGATGGCCCCAGCCCGCCTTGCAGCTGGCTGTACGCATAATATGCCAGATTTTTTTCCTCACGAACCACTTTGCCGATGCGCCCCATCATGCCAAAAACGCCTAAAATTGTGTTCATCAAGCTGGCATCCAAATAATCAGGCGCGGAGCGGGCGGGCGCGGGCAAGCCGATTAAAATGTCGGATTGGCTTTTGTCGGGCAATTCCACAAATACGCGCTCAACGGCGCGGGGGCGATGGGCGGGCGGCATGGCGGGTATCGGTTTGGGGTGGGGATGGTTCCAATCGGCAAAAACGGCCGTTATTCCCGCCAACACCTTCTCCGCCCCAATCCCGCCCACAATCGTCAAAACCATCCCTTGCGGATGGTAATAATCGGCATGAAAAGCCGCAATTTCATCACGGGTGATGGCTTCGATGCTGTCAAAATAGCCGCTGGTCGAACGGCCGTATGGATGGTCAGGATACAACGCTTCGTGAAAGCGTAAGCTCGCCATCTGTTGCGTATTGTCGGCACGCATATGCAGCGCGGTCAGATATTGGCCGCGCATTTTTTCAACTTCTTCGGTGGGGAAAGTCGGGTGGCGTAACGATTGTGCCAGTAAATCCAATAGTAAATCGAAATCCTCAATCAACCCTTTGGCGGCAAATCCTGTCGAGAAATAGCCGCTGCTGAACCCCATCGACGCGCCGATGGATTCGGTGGTTTCGTAAATGGTGGCAAACGGCCGTTTTTCAGTCCCACGCATCAACATCGCCGACGTAAAGCTGGAAAGCCCCGCCCGCTCGCGCGTTTCCGCCAACGCGCCCGCCCGAATCAAGCCATCGACCACCACCGATTGGCTGGCAAAGTTTTCATAAATCAACACCACGATGCCGTTCGGCAACACATGGCGATGGATACTGGTGGAATCTGGGTATGTTGGTTTTTGCATAAGCGTATCGGTGCGTTGCACTCAAAAGTGCATCGCACCTAA
>CAYSDT010000495.1:0-2666 GCA_964429835.1 uncultured Ardenticatenaceae bacterium
GAATGCGGTCTTTTTGTGTCATGGTTGTTCCTTCTGTGTAAACAGTCTCTTATTTGTATCTTTTCAATATTTCGGGGAGACCTGACAGGTTTTCCGAAGATACTCGTGTAAAACAAGAGGTCTTGATGAAACCTGTCAGGTCTTTACCCCAAGTTATTGAGATGTTACTCTTATTTTGATATTGTAATCTTTCCCCGTTATGCGGGCGATGATAAAGCGGCTGGGACAGCGCGTAAATATGCTGTTGTCCGTATTTTTTGACGTAATTCACGGTAAACATTTTCCACCTGTTGCGGTGTCAAATCAAAAGCTTCGGCAACATCTTCGGCAGGAATATCATTCTCTAACCCGTACCAAATCGGATCCATCAAATCGAAGGGAAGGCGGTAGAAAAACTCTTCCTGACTGCTGCCCGCGCTGTAAGTGTCCGTTGTTGGGATGCGATCAATGATGGATTGAGGCACGCCGACATGGGCGGCCAATTGGAAAACCTGAGTCTTAAATAGATGCTGTATCGGTTGCAAATCAACGCCGCCGTCTCCGTATTTAACAAAAAACCCTTGCATATGTTCGTCTTTGTTGGCTGTGCCGATGACGGCATAGTTCCGTTTTTCAGCATGATAGTAGAGCGTCATCATGCGGCTGCGCTGTTTGAAATTGGATGCAGCTACAATTTCTAAAAAGGTTTTGGGCGGCATAAGACGACTGCGCTCGTTCCCTGACTTATCGATTATAACGAGAGAGAAGACGTTAAGGCTGCTTTTCTCTAGCAAATCACCCGGCAGGGTAATTTTAATGCCATGTTCATCAGGATCGTAATCGGGGAAAAGGTGGCGAACGGCCGCATCTCGGTTGACATAACATTTGGCGGCGGTCAACATATCGGTCAAATCTTCTTTGAATAGTTCGACACCATACTGTTGGGTCAACTCAATGGCTAACTGCTCGCTGTCGCCGCTGGATTCTTTTTCTGGCAACGTGAAGGCGGTAACGCGATTTGCGCCCAATGCACGCACCGCCAACGCAAGCACAACTGATGAATCTATGCCGCCGCTAACGCCAATGACGACACCGCGTCGTTTGAACCGTCTTAATACGGTCTCACGAATGGCTTTTTCGATGCGCTCGCTCTCCTGAGCAACATCAATATCGAGGATATTGCGATGAAACTTCATAAAAATACTCCTTTCTAATTATCAATTATCAATTGTTAGTTGACACTCCGTAATGTTGCGCTGCATCCATCATCGGCACGTCTTGTCGGGATGGGGGCGGCGCATTTTGAATAAATAGTTGATGCCATAATTGACTGGTTAAAATGCCCATAAACGTCATCTGATCATTGCGGCTTAACGGCCGTTTTCCCCCCATCTTCCGCGCTAGAGTACCAACCTTCTCTGCGTCAAAAAGTCCTGCCTTCCTGATTTCATCAGGGGCAAGTAAGTCGAGGGCATACTCTGGTAATTGGGCAAAAATATCTTGAATGGGGGCGCGGTACGGCTGTTTTGGCCGTTGGATGATGCTGTCGGGGATGAGTCCGTGCGCGATTTGCTTTAATATGTACTTTTCGCCGCGCAAATGGCTAATTTTCATTCTTAGTGGCAAGCGGTTCACCCACGCGATGACGCGCTGGTCGAGGAACGGGTAACGCCCTTCGACGGCGTGGGTCATCGCCATGCGGTCGCCCTGTGTGGAAAGCAGATACATGGGCATGAAGGTGGTCGTTTCGATGTATTGCGCTTGGGCGGCGACGTGCCAATCGGCGAAGGCTGGTGGAAATTGGGAAACGGCCGTTTTCACCACATCATAATCGCCAATCCCTTCACGCATCTCATCAGACAAGAAGCGCAGACTGCGTGCGCCATTATCCCATCGGATCATATGGCTGAAATGGGGGGCGTTTGGCTCATCAAGCCCCTTGCTGAAGAACAGTTTGAGCATACTGGTGGGCATTTTTTGTAAAGCGGGCTGATATTGGTAGAGGCGTTTGAGCAGTAACGGCCGTATTTCCGAATCAGGTTGACGTGCCATGAACTGGCGCACCATCGCCTCCCGAAATATCGTGTAGCCACCAAAGAATTCATCCGCGCCTTCACCCGTC
Organism: uncultured Ardenticatenaceae bacterium; assembly: GCA_964429835.1. Classification (GTDB taxonomy): domain Bacteria; phylum Chloroflexota; class Anaerolineae; order Promineifilales; family Promineifilaceae; genus S016-13. The sequence continues at coordinate 2,102 of CAYSDT010000495.1, forward strand.
AACACCACTTTTAGCCCATTTTCATGGACAAACTTTGCCAACAGTTGCATGGGAACGGGCGCAAGGCGAAGCGATGGCGTTTCGCTGTGCCAAATGGCAGAAGGCAACGTCGCTTGAATATCGGCTTGATCAGCGTGGACGACGTGATGTTTTGTGCCGAGTTCGGCCGCCATTTGCTCCTGGTAGGTGCGTTCGTCAAAATCAGCATCGTCGAAGGTGATGGAGAAGGTGTGTAACTGTTGCTTCATCATCCCTTGCGCCAAACTGACCGTCAACGACGAATCCAAGCCGCCGCTCAAATACGCGCCCACTGGTACATCGGCGACTAAGCGGGTACGCACCGCTTCCGTCAACAAGTTGCGCCCTTCGGCGACCAACTCGTCAACAGATTGCGTCGCCGTTGCGTCGGCTACGGTAAAATCAGGTTGCCAATATCGTTCAATGTGTAGCTCTTTGCCTTCTTCGGCGACGAGAAAATGTCCAGCGGGTAACTCGAAAATATCGGCAAACAGCGTTTGGCCGGGCAAAGCCGCCCATGTGGTAAACAGTTGTGCCACCCCTTCCC
>CAYSDT010000496.1:0-2659 GCA_964429835.1 uncultured Ardenticatenaceae bacterium
TGGTCAGCACGGGGCTGATTGTGGCGATGAATGCGACGGTGGAAACCGTGCGCCGCTCCAATGTTGACCTCATCGCCATTGCGGTGGGGCGGTATGATTTGGCGATTAGCAAAACGGAGATCAGCCCTGACCCGTTTGTGGACATAACGGCCGTTTCCAACCAAATTCTCACCGCCAATGAAGAGATAACGGCCGTTTATCCCCGATTCCACACCGACATCGAAATGAACGTCGGCGGCGATTTCAGTAGTGGAACACTCGTCGCCCTTGACCCGGCGGTGGATGAGATTGGATTTGTGGACGTGATCGAGGGGGAGTATGCGTTGGGGGATGGACAAACGGCCGTTTTTGAGGAAACCGCCACCCTGTACGATTTACACATCGGCGACACGATCAACGTCGGCTACAGCTATCCGCAGCCGCGAGAAGAAGGGCGGGAAACGGCCGTTAATGTCAGTCAACGGCGCATCAATCAGCAGTTTGTTGTCAGCGGAATCATCCATCAGGATGGGGTGCTGGCCGCCGAAGCGCGGGAAGGTCTCATCATTCATTTGGATGACGCGCAAAGCTGGCTGGGGCTGCCCGACCGCGCCCCGCTGCTCATCGCCACCATCGACCCCGCCTTGTACGAAACCAATAATGCCGAATTGGCCGCCTTGCGCGTGCGCGATGTGCTTGAAAATGTGCAAGCCGCATTGGGCGATGATTTTGCGTACAGCATGGATAAAGCGGCCGTTCTCAGCCACGCGGCGCAGGGTTTTATTATCATGCAGGCACTCATCAACACCTACGGGCTGATGTCGCTGGGCGTGGTCGGGCTGCTGGTGTACACGCTGGTGATGACCAATGTGCAGGAACAGCGGCGCGACATGGCGATTTTGCGGATTTTGGGCGGGCAACGTCGCTTTTTGTTCACGTTGGTCATGGCTGAGGTGATGGTTATCGGCTCGATTGGCATCTTTTTTGGGATTGGATTGGGGCAGTTGATCACCAAATACATCATCGTGCCGCTGATTAACACGCAGATGATGGAAGCGGGCATCACGTCGCCGCTCACGCCGCAGGTGACGGCGACGGCGATTATTCCGGCTGTGTTGGCCGCCTTCGTCGTGCTGATTCTCAGCAGCCTGAAACCCGCGCAAGATGCGTCGCGCACCAAAGTGATGCACGCCATCAATCCCGGCGTGGCTGACAACATTCAAATTGAAGACCTCACCAAATTGCGCGAACGCCGCCCCGATTTCAAGATGTTTTTGGCGGGCTTGGCGTTGATGCTGATTTTCGCGCTCATCGCTGGTTTTCAGGTGGTGGAGACGTTTGGCGGCCCCGCGCTGGAGGCGATTTTCATCTTGCTGGCGTTGGGATTGTTGGTGCTGGGGCTGGGATTGATGTTCTTCATCGCCACCGTGCCGTTTGAACGACTGACGCTGTTTGTAATGGGCATTATCTCCCCACGATTGACTTATTTTGCCCGCCGCAATGTGGGGCGCGGCCAATCGCGTAACACGCTGATTTCGCTGCTGGTGCTGTTCAGCGGCGTGCTGCCCAGCTTTTTGGCGACCCAAATGGCGATGGAAAACGTCAATTTTGAAGGCACTATTCGCGCCGACACGGGCGCACCGATCAAAATCGTCAACTTTGGCGACCGACTGGAACCATCGTTTTTAGATGAAGAGTTGACCGCCATCGCCGCTTTGGAAAACGCCGTCGGCCTCACTTACGGCTATGGCAGTCGCGCCAGCGATACGGTCGGCTTTCGGGACGCGCCCATCACTGTCATCGGGGTTGATGGGGATTTGGGCGGCGTGCTTTTTGCTGATTTGATGGAATTCACGGCGGGCGATGTGAGTGCTTTGGCGGAGATCGCTTCGTCTTCGACAGGCTCAGATGCGACAGGTTCTGTCGCCGGTGTGGTGATTAGTGACGGGCTGGCTGAACAACTCAGCTTGACGCTGGGGGAGACGCTCCACCTGCGCGGCGAAGGGATCGACCATGATATGCCGATGCAGATTGTGGGCATCGCGGCGCGGCTGCCGGGCTTCGAGGACATCAAACGGGGGCGCAATTTGGCAAATGAGGGGAGTGATGTGCTGCTGTCGTTGCCCGCCTTCCGCGCTTTGACAACCGCCCTCCATGACCCCATCGCCCCCGCAAACGACCCGATTTTGACGACCATCCTTGCCACCGCCGCCGCCGAAGCCGACCAAGAGGCGATTGCGGATGAGATTGGGAAGCAGTTCCGCGAATCGTACAGCCTTTCGACGCGGGTGGTGGATGTGGCGGTGGAGCGGAATCGGCGGGCGCAAGCGTCGCAACAGACGTTTTTGCTGGTGTTGACGGCGATTTCATTTACAACGGCCGTTTTTGGTGTGTTTGCCGTCATTTACGTCTCCATTTATGCGCGTCGGCTGGAAATCGGCATGATGAAAGCGATGGGAATGCGTCGTCGTCAGTTGACGGGCATGTTGATCATCGAGGCGATTACGATGACGCTGGGGGCGGCGTTGGCGGGCATCGCGGCGGGGGCGGCGATGGGGTATATCTCGTTTTACAGTGACAGGGCGTTGTCACAACGGCCGTCTATTTTCACGGTGGACACGACGGTGATTCCGTTCATCGTCATCACGGTGACGCTGGCGAGTATTTTGGGGGCGGGGTT
>CAYSDT010000497.1:0-2659 GCA_964429835.1 uncultured Ardenticatenaceae bacterium
TGCCTTTTCTGGCAATCCCTATATTCCAGCACATCAGTCTCAAGACATTGCGTTTGCCACAATGGCTGAGTAGTTACGAGTCATCCACTAATTTCCTAATCGGCTATTGCCTATGCGTATCCTCTACTTTTCACAATACTTTCCCCCCGAAGTCGGTGCCACCCAAACGCGGGCATACGAAATGGCACGGGGATTAGTTAAAGACGGTCACCAAGTTACCATGATCGCCGAAGTTCCCAATCATCCAAAAGGCATAATCCCACCCGAATATCGCGGGAAATTATATGAACGGACGACGCTGGATGGCTTTGAAGTATTGCGCGTCTGGGTCAAAGCATCCCCCGTCAAATCGTTTCGCAGTCGTCTCGCTTTTTACATCAGCTACATGATGATGGCTGCTCTGGCCGGCCTCTTTTTAGCGAGAGGGAGATATGATGCCATTTATGCCACATCACCGCCGCTATTTGTCGGTGGCGCGGCGTTAGCCGTCAGTTGGTTGCGGCGTATTCCATTATTTTTTGAAGTTCGTGATTTATGGCCGGAATCTGCCGTTGCGTTAGGTGAGTTAAATAATCCAAAAGCGATACGAATGGCCGAATTTCTCGAAAAAAGCTGTTATCAACGTGCCAAAAAGATAATCGTAGTCACAAAAGGAATACAAGCCAACCTGTTAGCGCGAGGAATACCTGCTGAAAAAATAACCATCATTCCCAATGGGGCAAACACCGAATTATTCCAACCCAAACCTGAGCAAGGTGTTGCGTTGCGCGAAAAACTTAACCTGCAACATAAATTTATCGTTGCCTATGTCGGCATTCACGGTGTTGCTCAGGGATTGGAGTATGTTCTGGAAGCGGCCAAGAAATTACCAGACTATATTTTTATTTTTGTGGGGGAAGGGCCAGCTAAAGCCGCGTTAGTGCAACAAGCAGAAGATATACAATGTACAAATATCATCTTCCATCCAGAAATACCGCGCGAAGACGTTCCTGATTTTCTTTCAATGGCGAATGTCGCATTGGTTCCTTTACGCGACCTTGATCTTTTCAAAGGGGCGATCCCTTCAAAGATGTTCGATTCGTGGGCTTGTGGCTGCCCCACGTTAATAACCGTATCTGGAGAAGCTCAACAGGTTTTGGAAGAGGCACAGGCAGGGTTATGGGTAGAGCCAGAAAATGCAAAGGCAATAGCTGATGCGCTGTCCCAGATGGCTCAAGATGTGGATTTGTGTCGGGAATGGGGGAAAAACGGCCGTTTAACCACCATCAAAACGTACTCCCGCCAAGCGCAGGCGCAGGAGTTAGTAAACTTGCTCATCGACGCAGTTGCGTAGCCGCTTGCCTCCGCATACCCCATGCGGTAACATTCGCCGATCACAACTCTATTAGAAGGATTTGACATATGAACTCAAAATTATCTCGTTGGGCCGAAGGCCTGATTGAAGCAGGCTGGTTAGCCGCCATTATCGCCATCCCCTTATTTTTTAACATCCACTCAGATCGCGTATTTGAGCCAGACAAACTCACCCTTTTGCGCTCCATCTCCCTGTTGATGATTGCTGCATGGTTGGTGAAATTTATCGATCAACAAGAGTGGCGTGACCTAAATTGGCTGCGCTGGCGCGATGAGGATTCTGTTTGGCGCAAGCCATTTGTGTTGCCAATGTTCGCATTGTCAATCATCTACCTGATCGCCACCATTTTCTCGGTTACGCCTACAATTAGTTTGCTCGGCTCTTATCAACGATTGCAAGGAACGTATTCAACCTTGTCATACGTCGTTATCTTTGCCATGATTGCCTCAACAATGCGAACGCGGGCGCAAGTTAGCCGAGTAGTAACGGCCGTTATTATCACCAGCATCCCCGTCGCCTTTTACGGCTTATTACAACATTTTAGCCGTGATCCACTACCATGGGGCGGCAACACCGTCACCCGCGTGGCAGGGCATATGGGCAACGCCATTTTCGTCGCCGCTTACCTCATCATGGTCGTGCCGTTGACCATCGCCCGCATTATTGATGCGTTCACCAGCATTCTAAATGATGAAGAGTTAGCAACGGCCGATGTCATCCGTTCATCCATCTATATTTTTACGCTGGCGATTCAACTCATCACCATTTATTGGACGCTAAGTCGTGGCCCGTGGGTTGGATTGGCAGTAAGCATCTTCGCGTTCGTCCTTATCGTACTGGTTTCACTGCGACAGGCGGCGGCAAAAAGCGGCCGTTTTAATTTCCTTGATGTAGCAAAAGCATTCGGCTTTGTCATCATTGGCGGCACAGTCAGCTACTTCCTGTTTTCACTGCTGATAGGGGCAGTAAACGGCCGTGTTGAATCCCTTGCTGGCCCGATGGGGTCATTCGCCGCATTTATGGGCGCGATTGGCGTACTTATTCTCGCCATTTTTATCATGATCGCCGCCCAACGCGGCTGGCGTTGGCTCTGGATGAGCTGGCTCACCATCGCCTTTGTCGGCCTTATGTGGCTGATCGCCTTTAACTTCACAGCTTCTCTAAAACCTGTATTAGCTGGCACACCTTTTAACAATGTCGTTGATACATTAGATTCTTGGAAATCCATTAGCGGAGTCGGCCGTTTAGGTACAGTATTTCAATCAGATGTACGCACAGGGCGCGTTCGTGTACTAATTTGGGATG
>CAYSDT010000498.1:0-2636 GCA_964429835.1 uncultured Ardenticatenaceae bacterium
AGGTTTTTCAAAGATACTCGTGTAAAACAAGAGGTCTTGATGAAACCTGTCAGGTTTTTACCCCAAGTTATTGAGATGTTACGAATACCTCCCATCAATTTTAGGCAAGAAACTGAGTTTTCTCAATGGGCTCTGAGGGTGCATTTCAGTTCTGGGGCGGGCGCAACACCGATTGAAATCGGTGTCTGATATACAAAAGCCCGCTGAAAGCGGACTTGTTTTAACGCGCTTCTTGTGTCAGGCATCGGTTTTCAACCGATGCCGCATTTCATGCGAGTACCATATTGAATACACGATCATAGGTTGAAAAAACCACGCCCCAGTCGTATCATTCCCAGACGATAATAATGGTAAAGACCTGACAGGTTTTTTGCGATACTCGTGTAAAACAAAAGGTATCAGTAAAACCTGTCAGGTCTTTACCGAAATTTTGAGAAAATACAAGAGAACCCATGAAAATCAACGATTCACACCGCGTATCCACAACAACCCTCGACATGCCGCCGCGCTTACTGCTCGGCCCTGGCCCATCAAACGCCCATCCCCGCGTTTTGCAAGCCATCGGCATGAGACAAGTCGGCCATCTTGACCCCAGTTTCATCAACTTGATGAACGAAAACCAAGAACTTTTGCGCTACACATGGCAAACCGACAACCAATTCACCCTGCCCGTCAGCGGCACGGGCAGCGCGGCGATGGAAGCCGCCATCGCCAACACCGTTGAGCGCGGCGATGTCGTTCTCATCGCCGTTGCTGGCTATTTTGGCGAGCGCATGGTCGATATGGCCGAACGGTACGGCGCAGATGTGCGCCGCATCGACAAAGCGTGGGGCGGCGCGTTCACCCTCGATGAAATCAAAGTCGCCATCGCCGAACATAAGCCTGCCATTTTAGGCATTGTCCACGCCGAAACATCCACAGGCGTATTGCAACCGATGGCTGGCATTGGCGACATCTGCCATGAAAACGATTGCCTGCTACTGATTGATGCCGTCACCAGTCTGGCCTCTGCCCCCGTTTTCGTGGACGAATGGGGCGTAGATATGGGGTATAGCTGCTCGCAAAAAGGGTTAAGCTGCCCGCCCGGCGCGTCACCGCTCACCCTGAGTACACGCGCGTTGGCAAAGATGGATCAGCGCGAAGGCAAAGTGCCAAACTGGTATCTGGACATGAGCTTGCTGGCGAAATACTGGGATGGCAAAACACGCAGTTACCATCACACCGCGCCCATCAACATGAATTATGCCTTGCGCGAAGGATTGCGCCTCGTCGCGGAAGAAGGGCTGGTAGCACGATGGGATCGGCACCAAGCGAATGCCCAACTATTCTGGGACGGCTTGGAAGCGATGGGGTTGTCTTGCTTAGTAGAAGAGCCATCGCTCCGTATTCCCAGCCTGACGACGGTGCGCGTGCCTGATGGCGTAGACGCGGGCGTGGTCGCTGGGCGATTGCTGAACGAATACAATATCGAAGTCGCTGGCGGTTTCGGTCAATTGGCGGGTCAAGTATGGCGCGTGGGGTTGATGGGTTTCAATAGCCGCCCGGAAAATGTGCTTCTCTTATTGAGTGCATTGAAAGAAATTTTGGATTGATCGTAAGTGCAACGCACCTGCGAGGTGCGTTGCACTTGTTTGATAAGGGGTAATTATGCGATTAGGAATGATGTTGGGATACGCGGCAGGCAAAATTGAACTGCCGATGGAATTGGTAAAAGAGGCGGATCGGTTGGGTGTGTATGCGGTCTGGACGGCCGAAGCATACGGATCGGATTGTATTTCGCCATTGGCATGGGTTGGGGCGCAGACGGAGAACATCAAGCTGGGAACGGCGATCATGCAGATGCCCGGCCGCACGCCTGCCAACGCGGCAATGACGGCGATGACGATGAATCAGTTGAGCAACGGCCGTTTTCTCATGGGTCTCGGCTTGTCTGGCCCGCAGGTGGTGGAAGGATGGCATGGGGTGAGTTATAAACGGCCGTTGACCCGCACCCGTGAATATGTAAACATCGTTCGCCAAATTTTCAAACGCGAAGGGCGCATGACCCACGACGGCAAAATCTACCAAATCCCGTATCGCGGCGACGACGCGACAGGGTTGGGCAAGCCGCTTAAAAGCAGTCTGCACGCCCAACCCGACATCCCCATCTATTTAGCTTCGATTGGCCCCAAAAATGTGCAATTAACGGCCGAAATCGCCGACGGCTGGCTGCCCATCTTCTTCTCGCCCGATAAATACAAGGACATTTACGCGCCCCATGTGGAGACGGGCTTTGCCAAAGCTGGAAATGGCAAGGGGTACGACAATTTTGACATCGCGCCCAATGTGTCGGTGATCGTCAATGATAATATAGAGATTGCTTATAATATGTTACGGCCGTTTCTCGCGTTGTACATTGGTGGGATGGGTGCAAAGGGGAAGAATTTCTACCACGATTTGGCTTGTCGTTACGGCTACGAAGAAGCCGCCAACAAAATCCAAGACCTTTATCTTTCTGGCAAAAAAGGGGAAGCGATGATGGCCGTCCCCGCCGAATTGATCGATGAAATCGCTCTTGTCGGGCCAAAAGCACGGGTGAAAGAGCGGCTGACGCGCTGGCAAAACGCGCCCATCACCACCCTGAACATGAATGTTTT
>CAYSDT010000499.1:0-2631 GCA_964429835.1 uncultured Ardenticatenaceae bacterium
CCGTTAAGTAGAGTGGATGAGGTGATGGAAACGGCCGTTATCGATCCCAATTGGGTAGACGACATCATCGATCCCGCCCAAGCCCCATCGCCCACCCAAACAACCGCCCTTGATGACCAAATCGCCGAATACGAGCGGCTAGAAGCCAGCATCGCCGACGAAATCACCGTCGCGGAAGCCATCGGTGACGACGAAACGCTGGCAACATTGCAAGACGAATACATCGTCATTTGTTACCAACTTGCCCAACTTGAAGCCGAACGTGAAGAAGTATGAAAATTGAACACATCGCCATCTGGTCGCAAGACATAAAGACGTTAAAAGGCTTTTACGAAACCTATTTTGAAGCCATCCCGAACGGCAAATATATCAATCACAAAATATGAAAGCACCGTTTTAGACCCCGAACAAAATCGAATCAAAATCACAATATAACCCAACCGCCCAACTCCATCGTTCCATGTAAAGCGTAGAAACAAGGACGGGGTTGATTTATAGGTGTATTTCACTGACTTAAAGACACGGCAGATGAATCTGCTGCTACAGTTGCAAAGTCGGCCTACGCCGACTGGAATCTAGTCGGCGTAGGCCGACTTCGCAGCCGTAGGCGCGAATTTATTCGCCAGCCAAAATACATACTTAGCCTATTTGCCAAAAAATTACAGGCATATTTGTTTGAATATGTCACATATCAGCCAGCGGAAACTGGCGTATAATACCTGCATCAAATTGCAATCAGCAAGATGCGAAAAATAACAACTCTTCACCGATTAGTGTACTTGGCAAAAAGGAGTAAAGGCTTTAGCCGGCGCGTGACCGGCTAAAGCCTCTACTCCATCCATCAATACCTTTTTAATAGTGTATCGCTTCTCTTGGCACACTAATCAGCGAAGAACCAACAAAAAAGGAAAAATAAACATGGACACGTTAGCAACTTTACAAAAACAGTACGACATCTACAAAAAAATGGGACTTGCCCTCAATATGCAGCGCGGGCAACCCAGCGATGCCGATTTTGACCTGTCGGACGGCATGTTAAACAGCGTCACCACCGCCGATCTCGTCAGCGAAAGCGGCGTAGCCTTACGCAACTACCCTGGCGGTGTGAAAGGGCTGCCAGAAGCTCGCCAACTCTTCGGCGACATGATGGGCGTATCCGCCGATGAGATGATCGTCGGCAACAATTCCAGCCTAAAATTGATGAGCGAAACGCTGATGTGGGCATTATTACGCGGCTTGAAAGACAGCCCCGCCCCCTGGAAAGACGCGCCCGCCAAAATCATCGTCACCGTTCCCGGCTACGACCGCCACTTCACTTTGCTCGACGCATTGGGCTATGAAATGGTGACGGTGCAAATGACGGCCGACGGCCCCGACATGGACGCTGTGGAAAAACTCGCCCTCGATCCCGACGTAAAAGGGATATTTTTCGTCCCCGTCTACAGCAATCCCACAGGGGATACTGTCTCAAATGAAACAGTGCGGCGGCTGGCGGCGATGAAAACGGCCGTTTCCGATTTCACCATCTTCGCCGACAACGCCTACAGCGTCCACCATCTCAGCGACGACAAAGATGAGCCGATCAACATGCTCCGCGCCTGCCAAGAAGCGGGCAATCCCGACCGCATTTTCATCTACGGCTCCACCTCCAAAATGACCTACGCCAGCGCGGGATTGGGCTTCGTGGCCGCCAGCGTAAACAACATCAACTACATCGCGGGGTTGATGGGGGCGCAATATATCGGCCCCAACAAAGTGGAACAATATCGCCACGTCCGCTTCCTCAACGCCTACCCCGGCGGCATTGCGGGGTTGATGGCCGCGCACGCGACCCTGCTCAAACCAAAATTCGATGTCGTTGATGCCATTCTCAGCCGTGAACTCGGTGGCACAGGGTTGGCAACATGGACAAAACCGAAAGGCGGCTACTTCGTCAGCTTGGATACGACGAAACCCGTCGCCAGCCGCGTTGTGGAATTGGCGGGCGAATTGGGCGTTGCCCTCACCCCTGCGGGCGCAACCTATCCCTTCGGCAAAGACCCCAACAACAGCAACATCCGCCTCTCCCCCAGCCGTCCCCCTCTCGCCGAAGTCGAACAGGCGATGGAAATTGTGGCGTTTTGCGTCAAATTAGCATCGGCGGAATGAGCGGGAGCAGGGGAGAGGGGGAGCAGGGGAGGTTAGGGGCAGGGGAGCAGGGGAGAAAGATTATCTTAATCTCCTACATCTCCTCATCCCCTCATCCCCTCATCTCCTCATCTCCTCATCCCCCCTGCTCCCCTGCTCCTGCTCCCCAGCTCCCCTAAATTATGCAAAAGACATTAGCGATGAAAGTGCTAGAAGGAAAAAAGATAGCATATACGGCGGTAACATACGACACTGTCACCCGTGATGCGGTGGAAATTGCGGCGATGTTTGGTGTGCCTGCCGCGCAAGTTTTCAAAACGCTGGTCGTGCCTGCACCAGCCAAGCAACCAACGCTAAAGCCGATGCTGGTGATGATTGCTGCGGACGCGCAGTTGGATTTGAAGAAGTTGGCAAAGGTCGTCGGTGCGAAAAAGCTGGCGATGGCAACTCACGCCCAAGCGGAAAAGATGACCAAATTGAGGGTCGGCGGCATTTCGCCGTTGG
>CAYSDT010000500.1:0-2629 GCA_964429835.1 uncultured Ardenticatenaceae bacterium
GTTCCTGCAACTGTTCCCAACTGCTGGCAAACGGGGGATGGACATTCCGAGCGGCGAGTTGTTTTTCATAATAGAAGCGTAAACTTTGCAGGGCGTTGCGAATCCGCGTCGCCGCTTCGCGCAATTGACTGCGTACCCGCTCCGTTTTGATGAACTCAACCAACGATTCACGCAATAAGTTAATTTCGCTCAATTCAAGCAACGCCGCTTTGGTCTCTGGATGCAGCGGATCAGGGTCAACTTTACCCAATTGGTCGCTGAATACATCAATAATGCGCCGCGTTTCGCTGGCGAACTCTTTGGGCGCGTTTTCGGGGTCTTGCACATAAAGCGCGGGCGGGGACATGATGAGGAAATACGGCCGTTTATCACCACGATCACGATACCGTTCCCAATAGTTGGGCGCGATGTAACGAGTAACTTCCTTAATTTCCAAGTCCGCTTCGGGCAAACCGCTGTTCAAGCGATCAAATGCCTGACGGATATTGCCGCCGTTGACCGCCAAGAATATCTTGGAAGCCGCTTCATCTAAATCGGCTCCTTTCAAGCCAAATAGTCGGTTTTCTTTGACCCAGTTCACAGCGGCCAACGATTTCATCTCATCCACACGTTGACGACCAGCATCGGTGACGACGACGATCATTGCGTCCTCACGTTTCATCTCTTCAAGGGTGATGGCTTCGTGCAATTTCATGCCCGCGCCCAATCCCGGCACATCGACAATGCGAAGGTAGCCGTTCATAAACAGGTTCGGCACGTCAGGGCGGGGATGGACTTTGAAGGTGGCCGATTTGATCAGCCGAATTTGACGTTGTGCGCTGCCTTTGAAGCTGTCTTCGCGCAAATGCTTGAGCGCATCTTCATCTTCCAGCGGCAAACTTTGCGGCGCGGGTGCGCCATCAGCGTACAGTGCTTTGTTGTTATCGAAAGAGGCGATGCAGTCGAGCAAAATATCGAGATATTCGTCGCGCTCTGTCTTGGCGGAATCTTTGCCTTCTTCAATGACGGCTTTGATGTCATCAGCCGCTTGTTCGCGCTCGCCATCATTGGTGATGTCGAAACTGTCAATCGCCCCCAATTGGCAGAGGCGACGCACGCGCTCAGCGAATTCTTTCCCGTTCCAGTAAGTGAGAACGAGCGATTCGGCTTCGTTTTCGTCGGCTTGTTCGATGTAGACGATTGTGCCAGTAACGGCCGTTACTGCCCCAGTCGGCAATAAATTACGTCCTAATAACGCATTGATAGTCGTGCTTTTACCCACACCTGTGCCGCCAAAAAAGACGAGGGTGTAGGTGCGTTGCGCCAAAATCTTCTGCGCTTCATCAATGTTAAACTGTGCTTCTGGCACAGCGCGAATCAAAAAATCGCGTGTTTTATCAATACTTTGTTGCAATTCAACCCACTGTTGCACCTGCATGGAGCTAACATGGGGCAATGCTTCCAACGATACGGCTAACTCTTCGTACTTATCACTCTTTTTTTTGCTCATTACGTTGATCCTTCCTTTGTTTATAATTAATCAGGACAGACCTGACAGGTTTTTGACGGCACTCCAGCAAGAATAGATGGGTTTGTGTAAAACCAGTCAGCTCTTTTGGGGGCGGCATGATTTCCATTACGCACATTGTAGCAGAAGGTTGCAGGGCAAGTAAACAAGCTGTCACTCGCTACTCGCCACTCATATCTTTGTGATAGAATACGCAAATGAATGCAAATAATTCAACATTTGGGGCAGAATCATTCGCCGCTGGCGAGATCATCTTTCGTCAAGGCGATATTCCAGATAAATTTTATATCATCACAAACGGCCGTGTAAATATCCTTTACCACAATTCAAAAGGGCGTGATGTTCTCATCAACAAATTACGCGCTGGTGATTATTTTGGCGAAATTGGTATGGCACGCGACACCTTGCGTGTTGCTACTGTGCAGGCAGAAACGGCCGTTTCTGTCATGGTGATGGGTCACGCCACATTCTCCAGTTGGCTCAATCAATCCACACTCAACCGCGATGAGATCAATTATCTGATCAAAAAACGTTCCGCCAATGTGCCAACCCCCACCGCCTACGAATCAAAGCCAAGTATGCCCATCACCCCCGATATGAACACCAAAGAACTCACACGGCAATTGACGCATTCACAGGATGAATCATCATTGCAAACGTATGAGGCGGGTGAAACCATTATGCAGCAAGGGGAAAATGCTGATAGCTTCTATATTCTCGTCAGAGGTCAGGTTGAAGTGCTTAACAGCGATGGGAAACGGGTCAATCTCTTAAAAGCGGGGAGTTATTTTGGCGAAATGGGGTTGATGGATGGCGATTTACGTTCAGCGACCGTTCGCACGCTTTCGCCTGTTAAAGTCATCACTTTTGATAGAAAAATGTTCGCCTCATGGATGGAAAAATCACCTTTCAGCCAAAACAGCCTCCTTGAAACTGTTGAAAAACGCAGTAAAAACCAACATAATTACAACGATTAACAAATCGAGCATAAAAATGTTCGGAGTCAAGACTTTAGCTTGTTTTTAACCTAAGCGGTCGGTTGCGCGGCGGATTTTGCGGAAATGAGGGGCAGGGGAGAGGGGGAGAAACGGCCGTTTGTTGTGCCAATTTTATACCGCTAGC
>CAYSDT010000501.1:0-2628 GCA_964429835.1 uncultured Ardenticatenaceae bacterium
TGCACATAATTGTACGGCGATTCGGTCTCGAAAATCTGGCCGTCATACGCTTTCAGCGTCCCTTGCGTCCATGCAAGGGCGATGGGGATCAGCAATGCTGAAAGTGCAAGGGCGATGAGGCCGTTTTTGCGTTTAACTTGCCATAGTCCGCCCAAGCCAATTAAAAGGAGGATTGTGCCGAAAATAACGGCCGTTATCCGCGATCCATAAACTGGAATAATCCACAAAACAGGCAAATATGTTCCCAACAGGCTGCCCAACGTCGAAGTCGCATAAATACGCCCGCTGATGCGTCCCGCCTCGTCCACATCGCGCACCGCCAGCCGAATGGCGAACGGCGACATGCAGCCCAGCAACGTGACGGGTATCGCCAACGCCATCATCACGCCCACAAGCGAGCCAGCAATCTGCCCGCCGTTGACGCTGGAAATGGCGGAGGCGGCTGTTTTCAGCAGGACGCTGGTCAGCAGTAAAAAGAAGATGCTGGCCGCGCCAGTGATGGTGACGAGGGTGTAGAATGTGGAGGGAAACGGCCGTTTGTCAGCCAACTTTCCCCCCAGAAAATATCCCAGCGTCAAAAACAGCATCACCAGCCCAATCACATTCGCCCACACAATGTTGGACGTGCCATACACCGTCTGCAACAGCCGACTGGTCGTGAACTCAATCGCCAGCGTACTCATGCCAGCGATGAAAACGGTCAAAAATAAGTAATTTCGGGAGAAAGATGGGACAGGGGGTGGGGCGAGGGTCATTGGAGAGGAAAAACAATCCGCAGATTACGCAGATTTACGCAGATTAGTAACATAGTTACAAAAAAATCTGCGCTAATCTGCGTAATCTGCGGACAAAATCTTTTTATACTTATCCAGCTAAAAATGCTTCCATATTTGCTTTACTGATACGGACTGCATTGCCCAGTTTACGCGCTTTCAGATCGCCAGCATCAATCGCTGCCAAAATATCTTCGGGAGAAACTTGAAGAATTTCGGCCGCTTGTGCGGGAGTCATCACGTCGGGCATACCAGTTTGTGCAGGGGCGGCGGCCGCTTGTGGTGGTGGTGCTTGTTGTTGGTACTGTTGTTGTGGCTGCTGTTGCTGTTGATACCCTTGCATTGCGGCCATACCCATTGCGCCCATGCCGATTTCGGCCATGTTTCCACCAGATGGATTGCTGGCAGCGGCGACGAATGCGTCGGCTTGCTGTTTGGCGGTGTAGCTGGTTCCGTACCCCATGTTGGTCACAACTTCCAATGATTTTGGATGCAGTGCCAAGCGGATGTTGAAATCAACCAAGACCATACCGATAGCATCGAACTCTTCCTGCAACAGACCAACGAGCAGGTCGTTGATGTCTTTGGAGAAGGATTGCAACTGTGCCGGCCCCATGTTTTTGGCGATGGCAAGTTCGCTTAATTTATCCTGCATCATCACGCCCAACATCGGGTCAAGGCGTTGCTTGATCTGTTGTTGGCGAATGCTGTCGCGGAATGCGTCCATCGCGTTGAGGAAACGCCACGGGTCTTTCACTTTGGTCACAAAGGTGCCGTTACCGACGATGGCACTTGCGCCCGGCATCCGTTGCGGATGTTCGATGATGATGGGGTTGGCTGTCCCCCATTTCATCGTAATGTCGGTGGTCTTGACGTAATACACATCGGCGGTGAAGATGTTTTTGCCGCTAAAGGCGACATTTTGCATCAGGTCGGTGAGGAAGGGGACGTTTTTGGTTGTCAGCGTATGGGTTCCTGGTGTAAATGTACCCATCGCCTCGCCGCCTCTCACGAAAACGGCCGTTTCTCCCTGATTTACAATACATTGCGACCCCAGCCGAATGTCACCCAACCCGCCGCGCGGGAATTTCTGGACGAGTTCGTCCCTAAGCCATGTGTCAATTGCTACACGATCAAATATACGAGCCATGATTTTGTTTCTCCGTTTTTAATGGGACACCGATTGCGCTGATTACACTGATTATTTAGCGATTGAAAGCCGCCTATCAGTGTTCATCTGCGGAATCCGTGTACGATTATTCTTAAAATTGGTCTGTCACGCCTTTCAGCACTTCATTGCGGGAATTGAAGATGTCGCTTGCTTCACGAACAGCTTTGTCCAGCCCGCGCAATGCGCCGCGAATATCGCCATCATCCACTGTTGCTTTTTCCAATGCCGCCACATCGGCCGCGATTTGATCTGCATGACCGATCATGCTTTCATCGAAAGCGTACAAGCGAGCTAAATCGTCTTCCTTGACCTTTACCGCGTCGAAAAAGCCAGCATATCCTTGCGGTGCATCTTTGATTTTGCCAATCAAGCCCATCAACCGATTGTCAGTACGCCCCAAATCTTCGGCATAATCCATCGCCTTGATGATGTCACGGCTGAGTTCTTGATGGGTGCGGCTTAATTGCAACCGCGCTTCTTCCAAACGTGACGAAACCGTCTCGCGTAAAAGCTGGTCAGCTTCACGGCGACGGCTTTTTTCCATGTAGCCGCTCAAGCCAGGCACTTTTTCAAGCAACCCGCTTAACCCGCCGCCTTCGCCTTGAATTTTGTCATAGAGGTCAGATACTTGATCTTTCATTACTTGTTATCTCCTTTGTTAAAAAATGATTACAGCTTCTTTAT
>CAYSDT010000502.1:0-2618 GCA_964429835.1 uncultured Ardenticatenaceae bacterium
CCCCCCATCTGTTAAACTATCCCTATGAGTAGCCAAGCCCTATACCGCAAATGGCGGCCAGCCCGCTTCAGTGATGTCATCGGACAAGAACACATCACCCACACGCTGCAAAACAGCGTCGGGGGCGACCGTGTCGGCCACGCTTACCTGCTCTGCGGGCCGCGTGGCACAGGTAAAACAACAACCGCCCGCCTGTTGGCAAAAGCAGTCAACTGCTTGGGCGATGATGCCAGCCAGCGACCATGTGACGACTGTTCCATCTGTCACGCCATCAACGACGGCCGTTTTCTTGACCTGATCGAAATTGATGCCGCCTCCAACACGGGGGTTGATGACATGCGCGACTTGCGCGACAAGGTGAACTTCGCCCCCAGCGAAGGGCAGTACAAAGTGTACATCATTGATGAAGTGCATATGCTCTCCACCGCCGCGTTCAACGCCCTGCTCAAAACATTGGAAGAGCCGCCAGCGCATGTCAAATTCATTTTGGCGACGACGGAAGAGCATAAAGTGCCGCTGACCATTAAATCCCGATGCCAGCAGTTTAATTTCAGATTACTGACGAGCAAAGAGATAAACGGCCGTTTGCGATGGTTAGCAGAAAAAGAAGGATTAACCGTCGAACCCGCCGCGCTTGACCTGATCGCCCAACAAGGGGCGGGCAGTTTGCGCGACGCAGAAAGTTTACTGGATCAACTCATCACCTCCCCCGACGACCCCATCACCCTTGAACGGACGCAGATGGTGCTAGGCACAGCGACCGCACAAGCGATCACCCTTGTGGTGGATGCGTGGTTGAACAACGACAGCGGCGAAGGGTTGCGCGTCATCCATGAAGCGTTGTCTTCTGGGGCAGATGCGCGGCAATTTGGGCGGCAGATGGTCGCCTATTTGCGCGAATTACTGCTGCTCAAAGCGGCTGGGGACGCGCTGCCATTAGATGGTACGCCCGAACGCAAGCAAGCGATGTTGGCACAGGCCAATCGCACATCGGCGGCGGCACTGATTCGTGCGGTCAAGGCGTTTAACGAGGCGGCGATGACAGCCGCGAGCAGTTGGCAGCCACAGTTACCGTTAGAATTAGCATTCATCGGCTTAATGGGTGAGCAAATGATGGCCGCCCCCGCCGCGCCAATCGCACAACCCGTCCCGGTGGCGACTGCGCCGCCCGTTGTCGTTGCACCAGTTGTCGCGCAAACGGCGCCGGTGAAGGTTGCCCCATCGCCCCCGCCAATGCAGAAAAGGGTAGAGCAGGTTGTTACGCCCCCTCCTCCCCCGCCACCACCACAAGCAGAAACAACACCTGCCGCAAGCACAACCCCATCGCCCGCCAACGACCAGCCGCTTACGCTGGACGCAGTGCGCGGCAAATGGCGTGAAATGGTTGTGCAAGTTGGCACACGAATAAAAAGTCTGCCCGCCTTGCTTAACATGGGCAAACCGATTGCGCTTGAAGGCAATGTCATCATCATCGGCTTCGATTATCCGATTTTTAAGGATAAATTTGATAAAGATGTGAAAGCACCGCCGCTGATCAATCAAACATACAGTAAATTATTGAACACGACTTGCACCGTTCGCGGCGTTGTCACCAGTGAATACGCCGTGCCAGTGCGTGAAGAAGAAGTCCGCGAACTGGCGCAAGAGCTAGGCGGCGTTGTAAGAATAGATACATAAATAATCCGCAGATTACGCAGATTAGCGCAGATTATTAAAAAAATCTGCGTGAATCTGCGTAATCTGCGGATGGCTTTAATAAGGAGAATATCATGGCAAGAAGACCCTCGTTGCGAGGCAAAACCAAGAAGAAAAGTTCAGGTAAATCAAAATCACCCAATGCAATGATGGCGCAAATGCAACAGATGCAAACCGATATGGCCGCCGCACAAACCGCATTGGAAGACGAAACCGTCACCATCACCGCTGGCGGCGGGGCGATGAGCATCACCATTACTGGGCAACAACGGGTGCAAGCGATAACCATCGACCCCGAAATTGTTGACCCTGAAGATATTGAAATGTTGCAAGATATGTTAATCGCTGGCATGAACGCGGCGATTGAACAATCGCAAACGCTGGCGGCCGAACGGATGGAAGGCATCACGAGCGGCATGGGCGGCGGATTGCAAGATATGCTCAGCGGTTTTGGCATGTAATAAAAGATAGAGGAGGGAGATAGAGATAGAGAAATTTGTGTTTAACACAGATTCTCTTGATTTGGATGCTCCCTCTATCTCTATCTCAGAACTCTATCTTAGGATTATTATGGCAACGGCCGTTTTACCCCAACCTGTTCAAAATTTAATCAACGAACTGGCACGCCTGCCGGGCGTTGGCCCCAAATCGGCGGCGCGGTTGACGTTCTTTTTGTTGCGTGATGGCAGCAATCAGGCGATTGAGTTAGCGGAGGCGTTGCGCGATATGAAAGAGCGCACTCGCTTTTGCTCCGTCTGCTTCAACATCACCGAAGTTGACCCCTGTCCAATCTGCGAAGACAGTGAGCGCGATCAAGCGTTGCTTTGCGTGGTCGAAGAGCCGCTGGATATGTTGGCATTGGAGCGATCACGGGCGTATAACGGCCGTTATCACATCCTGCACGGCGCAATTTCCCCCGTTGA
>CAYSDT010000503.1:0-2614 GCA_964429835.1 uncultured Ardenticatenaceae bacterium
GATAGCTGCCTGTGGACAACATGGTGGGAAGTGGGCTACCTGATTCTGTCGGCGGCCAGCATCAACGCGATGGTCATGGCGCAAGCATACGCCTGTGCAAACGGCCGTTTACGTCGCAGGTTAATCGGGTATGGATTGATCAATATGGGGGTGTATACAACGGCCGTTTTGCTGGGCGCACTCATCCCCGTCAAATTCCTGATTTCCTTCGAGTTTCTACTGCTCGCCACTGCCCCCAGCATCGTCGGCTTCATCATCCTCAACGGCTGGCGATACCAACAATTTCACCAGCGGATGGATGCAGTCTTGTTGGGAACGTGGCTACTTTTAGGCGTGGTGATTGGCCTGTACTTTCTTTACTACGCACTGGACATCACCCCATGGTTGTGGGGGCGGGGAATTTGGTTTTCAGACAATGACATTCTTCATCTGGGGCTTATTGGCTGGATGCTATATATTTTTCGCATACTGTTGCTAGAGATTGAAGATTTGTCATCTTAATGTGGGTGGGAGAAACGGCCGTTTGCCCTTTTTGACAAGGTAATTAGCGACATTCCCGACGGCTTGATAGAATCAAATATGCTGATATCAATCTGCTTATCAGCCCGTTTACACCGCCCTGATTTTATCGCGTAATGTAATATCTACGTCAAGCCCGCGTTTTCATATTACGCATCACACCTTTCATCTTCATGTCATCTGAGTTGTTACAACAAGCATTAGCCAAGATAAAAGCGGGGCAAAAAAAAGAAGCCCGTGATTTGTTGTTGCATCTTGTCGATAAAAATCCAGAACATGAAGCCGCCTGGTTGTGGCTCAGCAAACTGGTTGACGAACCAGTAGACCAAATTATCGCACTCGAAAATGCCCTGAGCATCAACCCAGATCGACCAAAAACCCGTGCCCATCTCGAAAAACTGAAAAAGAAATACCCACATGCCCTCCAGCCAACATCCACCGACTTGTTAACGCAAGCCATGCAAGCCGCCAAAATCGGGCGACGGTCTCAGGCGCGGGAAATACTCCACAAACTGGTAAAAGACGAGCCGACGAATGAAGATGCATGGTTTCGCCTGAGCCAACTGGTCGATAATGTCGAAGAGCAAATCACCGCTCTCGAAAACGTCCTGCACCTGAATCCGAATCACAAGTTGGCTCGTACTCGTTTGACGCAAATAGAAGTTGGCTATGAAGACTTTCTGGCCTTAGGACGTGCCTACGAAGAAAAGGGGCAGATGAAAAAGGCCGTTAAAGCGTACAATCTGGCTGAACGACGTTCCCCAATGGCAACCGACCGTTATATTGCCGAAAAACGACGACGCATTATCGAAAAACAGGTCAAGCGGTTGCGGAGAGTGCGTATCATTGATCCAACAATGCAACTTGTCCGATTGGCAATCGGGCCATTATTGCTGTTTGGGTTGTTCATGATTTTACAAAGCGGGCTAAATGCACGTTATTTGTCCCCGTTGGCGTGTCTGGGTGGGTTGGCCGTTTTGCTGGGAGGAATCGCGGCAGCAACCGCGATCACACATCCCTATCATCCGTTGTGGCAACAATGGTTAGGCGTAAAAAAGTTACCAATGACACATCGGATGATTATGACAGGGATTGGTTTACTGATTTTACTTACCCCCTTCGTGATATATATCTTGCTGGCGTATAACCGACTGGAAGCGTTACGAAATGGGAGCGGCACATGATCCCCCTGAACGACACTGAACAAAATCGTTACGGGGGCTTTCCCATCATGGTGGTGACACTAATCGCGGTCAACACGGCCGTTTTCATCATGGAAATAATCATCCACTACCGTGATCCAGAGGGTTTTCGCGTATTTTTGGAGTTGTACGGAAGCAATGCGTGGTTAATCGTGAATCGAGAAGGGGGTGGGGGGATAACGGCCGTTACCAGTGTTTTTTTACATGGAGGGCCAAGCCATCTCATCGGCAATATGCTCATTTTGTGGGTGTACGGGCGACGGGTTGAGGATGTGTGTGGGGCGTGGCGGTTTTTGCTGTTTTATCTACTTTGTGGCGTGATGGCTGATTTGGTCAGCACGGCAGTTCATGCTGGAGAGGACGGTATTAGCATCGGAGCCAGTGGTGCGATAGCAGGCGTAATGGCAGCATATCTGCTCTTGTTTCCCAAAGGGCGTATTCGCACCTTCATTTTACTCGGCTTTGTGCCTATTTTTCCTAAAATCCGTGCGTATTGGCTCATTTTCTACTTTCTTCTTTTACAAATCCCCCCTGCATTAAAAGTGTTGATGTTTGAAGCAAATTATCAGACTGGTTACTGGGCACATTTGGGCGGATTTATGGCGGGCATATTCATATTCTTCTTTTTGCGCCCAGAAGTCCTGCATCGTTACATCAACAGAATCCCTATTTAATAGAGGCTGGTTTCAAACCCGTTGCGCTGGCTGTAAAACATCAAAGGCGAAGCAGGCGTAAGTTAAGCAATGCCACCCATTGGTTAACCTGATTTGGTAATTGGCACTGTACATTTGTTTGCAATCTATGGTAATCTAAAAAGATATGATAGATTTCATTGATCAATTACTTAATGGTTTCATCAAGTTTTGTAAAGACCTGTTGGGGGAGGTAGTGAC
>CAYSDT010000504.1:0-2593 GCA_964429835.1 uncultured Ardenticatenaceae bacterium
CCACTTAAAAAAAGGGGCTATCAATATGAGTGACGCAGGTTGTGCAAGACCCACGGGAGCCACTGTCGTCCAGACAATGGACCCATCATCATCAAAAGAGCCAATTCAGGAGAGAAAGATTATGGAAACTGCAAAAGTTGGAAAGGCCGCACCAGATTTTGGTGCGCCAGCATATAATAAAGGCGCGTTTACGGCCGTTAAATTAGCCGATTATGTTAAAAAAGGGTGGACACTGCTCTGCTTCTATCCCGGTGACTTCACCTACGTTTGAGCGACGGAATTGGCAGCGGTCGCTGCCCGATATGATGAACTCCAAGCTCTGGGCGTAGATGTTGTTTCTGTGAGCGTAGATAGCGTTTTTACCCATAAAATGTGGGATGACCACGAACTAAGCAAAATGGTCGATGGCGGCATCCCGTGGATGATGGCTACCGACACTGCTGGTAATGTAGGCAAAATATATGGTGTGTATGATGAGGATTCAGGCGTGGAACTGCGCGGCCGTTTTATCATTGACCCCGATGGCATCATTCAAGCTGCCGAAATTTTGACCCCGCCAGTCGGCCGTAATCTGGATGAAACCATTCGCCAGATTCAGGCATTCCAGCATGTGCGTGCAACGGAAGGCAAAGAAGCCATGCCCGCCGATTGGAAACCCGGCAAGCCCACTCTCAAACCTGGCCCCGACTTAGTTGGCAAGGTGTGGGAAATATGGAAACCCGAATAACCCCCAATTTTTAATCTGTTAATAAAAAGGCCAGCTTAACCAAAGCTGGCCTTTTTTTATCCCCACAACCCGACTGGCTAACACGCCATCCATCGACTATCCGCCGCGCTCGATTCCATCACCGCCGCGACGAAACGCACACCCAGCAACCCATCCCACGCATTTGGAAAATGCAACGCCAGCGGGTCTGCTGCCTGCCCCGACCGTCGCGCCGCAATCGCTTCTGCCGCATCACTGTAGATGTTGGCAAACGCGGCCAAAAACCCTTCGGGATGCCCGCGCACAATACGACTGGATCGCGCCGCCAACGGCAACGTGCCATGCCCGTTTGGTGTGCGATTTTCCGATGGCGCGTGCAATCGCTTAAAGGTCAACTGCTGCGGCACTTCCTGCATCCATTCCAATGTGCCATCGCTGCCGCTGACGCGAATTCGCAAACAATTTTCCACCCCTGCGGCCGCTTGTGTCACCCAAAAGTTGCCCCGCGCCCCGTTGTCAAAGCGCAATAGTGCGCCGCCATAATCATGCACCAGCCGATTGGGAACGATGGTGCCGATGTCGGCCGCGACCTCTGTCACTTCCAACCCCGTAATGAAGCGCACGAGATTGTGGGCGTGTGTGCCAATGTCACCCATCACCAGCGATGGGCCGCCTTTGACGGGATCATATCGCCACGGTAACGGCCGTTTGGGATCGGGGTCTTTTGCCGCGTCCGCTTTGCCGCCTTGCACATATTCAACCTGCACCAACCGAATCGTGCCAAGCTGCCCGTCGGCGACCATCGCTTTGGCCTGACGCACCATCGGGTAGCCCGTGTAGTTGTGCGTAAGGCAAAAAATCAGCCCCGTTTCTTCCACTTTTTGGTGTAACACTTCCGCTTGGGCGACGGTATTGGTCATCGGTTTGTCACAAATCACGTCAAAGCCGCGTTCAAGGGCGGCGATGGTGTACTCGAAATGGGTGTCGTTGGGGGTCATAATGGCAACGACATCCGCGCCATCATCGCGGGCGGCTTCGGCATCGAGCATCGCCATCACCGACGTGTAAATGCGGTCAGCGGGCAGCCCAATCGCCGCCCCTGCCTGCATGGCGCGGTCGGGATTGGATGAAAGTACGCCAGCGACGAGGGTGTAACGGTCGTCAAGGCGGGCGGCTTGGCGGTGCATTGCACCGATAAACGAGCCTGGCCCGCCACCGATGACGGCCAAGCGCAGGCGACGGCCTAGCATGGAAATGATGGGGTTTGTTGACATGGGGTTCTCCTGTGTGGGGAAATGATGGGTAAACGGCCGTTTATTTCCTTTTGTATCAACTGTCATTCCCGCGTAAATGAGAATGACAGTCAAAGATATTCGTTAAGTTTACGAATATGATCGGTTCATATTCTTCATAAATCCAGTGGAGTTATTATGCAGGTTTATTGACAAATCGTCACCATATCTAATCAAATATGCGGGGCGGTTGCATACTAATTTTAAGACACGAATACGGATGAACGTAACATCTCAATAAATCGTGGTAAAGACCTGACAGGTTTCAGTAACGCTCTCGTTTTACACGAGTATCGTGAAAAAACCTGTCAGGTCTCCCCCGAAATTTTAAGAAGATACAGATGAACGCTGATAAAAATCGTGGTTTTTCTATCGACGTTCATCCATATCCGCGTTAAACCAGCGATACTAAACGCCAACTTCCCGCATTTCAGTTTGGGGGTATGGCGAATGAATTCGCGGCAACGATTGCAAAGTCGGCCTTCGCCGACTGAAACCTAGTCGGCGAAGGCCGACTTTGCAACTATAGACGCGGTTTTAACCGCCATGTTATACATTTACCCCAGAACTGAAATGCACCCACTTCCCGTCTTAT
>CAYSDT010000505.1:0-2586 GCA_964429835.1 uncultured Ardenticatenaceae bacterium
CCCGTGTAACTATTTTAGACAGTGCGGGTTTTTTTTACGGGAAGGGGCAGCCTATATTGAAGCAGTTGATAATTAAGGAGAATCAGATGGATAAGCGTAAACTTGTTGTTGAATTTATAGGTACATTTTTTCTTGTTTTCACCGTTGGCATGGCAGTCATTGCTCCCGGCGCAGAAGCATTCGCCCCGCTCGCCATTGCATCAATGTTGACCGTGATGGTTTATGCTGGCGGCCACATTTCAGGCGCACATTACAACCCAGCCGTGACATTTAGCCTGTTATTGCGCGGCCTTGTAAGCAAAAGCGAAGCGATTGGGTATTGGATCGTCCAAATTACCGCGGCTGTCATCGCCGCGTTAATCGTCGGCATGATGAAACCAGAAATGCCCACTGAGGTGATGAATGGCTCACTTGAAATTATCCCCGTATTTTTGGCTGAATTCTTATTCACCTTCGCTCTCGTTTACGTCATTCATAATGTGGCAACGGCAAAAGCGACTGAGGGCAACTCATTCTACGGATTTGCGATTGGATTCACCGTCTTGGCTGGTGCATTAACAGTCGGTGGTATTTCTGGCGGCGGTTTCAACCCGGCCGTTTACATCGGCGGCTCGATCATGAAAATTTTCGGATGGAGCTATTTCTGGCTCTACTTCTTGGCACAATTTACGGCCGCAGCAGCGGCGGCGTTTTTGTTTGAGTATTTGCAGACGGGGGAATAAACGGCCGTTTGCCCCCACAACAAAAAGGGCATGGCGACACCATGCCCGTACCATAATACCTCCCGTAGGGGCTTGGCGTTGCCAAGCCCAATGTTGCGAAAAAAGACAGTCGTAAACTGACCAACCAGCCCGCTTTCAGCGGGCTTTTGTGTACCAGACACCGATTTCAATCGGTGTCTTCTTTTTTGATCCCCATCCCATGCTATAATCCTGACATTATCAACGAATGAGGAAACCGACCTATGAAAATCGCCCCCTTTTCCATTGAGCAATACTTTGCCCTGTACGAATTCAGCACCCCGCACATCCTATGCGCCTCCGATTGCGAAAGCATGAGCATTGGCGACGTGTTGCAAATGACCGACACCAGCATCGACGACTTCACCAACCTGCGCCTGAACTACACTGAATCGCAAGGCAGTGTGGAAATGAGAACGGCCGTTTCCACCCATTACCCCAACACGCACCCCGATCACGTCGTCGCCCTTGCCGCCCCCGAAGAAGGCATCTATCTCGCCATGCGAACCCTGCTCGATCCCGACGATCACGTTGTCGTTCTCACCCCCGCGTATGATTCCCTACTCAACATCGCCGAAATGATTAGCGGCAATGTCAGCAAGTGGGAAATTCAACCCACAAGTGATGGGTGGGCGATTGATTTAGATCAGCTTGCAAAACTTGTCACCGATCAGACCAAGCTGATCATCGTCAATTTCCCCCATAACCCGACGGGGTTCTTGCCCACACCCGCAGAATTTGATGCAATCATCGCCATCGCCGCCCAGCATGGCAGTTGGCTGTTTTGCGATGAGATGTATCGTGGATTAGAGCGAAACGAGACCGATCAATTGCCATCAGCGGCGGGAAAATACGGCCGTTCTGTCACGCTTTCTGGACTGTCCAAAGTACACGGTTTGCCCGGCTTACGGGCGGGATGGTTACTCATCGAAGATGAAACCGTGCGCGAGGAGTTGATCAATTGGAAGCATTACACCAGCATCTGCCCGCCTGCACCGAGCGAATTTTTAACAACGGCCGTTTTATCCCATCACCATAAATTCGCCAACCGCAATCGCGCCATCATCCGTAAAAATCTAGCCATCGCCGACGCATTCTTCGCCCGCTGGCCTGACCTGTTCACATGGCGACCGCCGCAAGCAGGCTCCATCGCCCTTGTGGAATTGCACCAGCCATCGGCAACCGCGTACTGCCATCAACTCGTCGCCGACGCGGGCGTGTTGCTTCTGCCCAGCACCTGCTTGGGCTATGGCGATGGGCATGTGCGGATGGGTTTCGGGCGCGAAACATTTGCACACGATTTGGCAGTATACGAGCAACATTTACAAACTCAGAAGTCACGCTTTTTGCAAAAAGCGTGACTTCTATAACCATGCTACAATGAACGCACGGAGATAAATTATGTTACTGACAGTTGATACCCAACCCATCCCCCTGCAACGCGGCGCAGATGGCGCATGGCGTGTGGGGCAAACGCGCGTTTTGCTCGATTTGGTTATTCATGCGTTCAATGCAGGACGCACGCCTGAAGAAATTATCCAAAGTTACAGCACCTTGCTTTTGGAAGATGTTTACGCCGTCATCGCTTATTATTTGAACAATCAATTTGAAGTTGATGCGTATTTACATTATCGTCAGCGGGAAACGGATACCCTTTGGGCAGATATTGAAGCTCGCCCCGATTATCAATCCTTCCGCCAACGTCTGCTTTCTCGTTCTGCCCGATTGAAGGCTGAACCAGTGCTTGTCTGATGAAATTCATTGCCGATGAAAATTTTGAAGGCGCGATTTTTCGCGGCTTATTACGTCGTCACCCGCATCTGGATATTGAGCGCGTACAAGATGT
>CAYSDT010000506.1:0-2578 GCA_964429835.1 uncultured Ardenticatenaceae bacterium
AAATTTTTGCGCGGCTCGATGGTGCTGAGATGGAGCAAAAATTGGGAAGGTAAATCATATTTATGACGCACTTCCGCTATTTTTTCAGGCGATGGCGGCTGAAAATGAGGAGCCGCCGCTTCGTAGACGACGTGAATTTTAGCGGGGTCGATGTCGTAATACTTTACGATGTCCCGCTTGGTCGCCTCCGACACAGCGATGATCGCGTCAGCGCGTTTGCAGAACAGCGGCATGGCGGCGTTGAGGTAATAGTAGTTGAGTTTTTTGTGATATTCGGGGTACAACTTGTAGATCAGGTCATGCACGGTCAGCACCGTCGGCACATTTCGCAGGGGCATGAGCAGATGCTCGGTGCTATGAAACAGATCGGCATCGGGGACGAGTTTGTTGAAGGAGAGGCGCAGACGTTGGGCTAGAAAAACGGCCGTTCGCCATGGTTTGTAGCCGACTTGCACACTGCGCGTGGGGGTGGATGGGTTGAGATTTGGGGGAAAACGGCCGTTTGTCCCCTGATTGTAAAATAGCCCGAATCGGTCAGGGTCGGCGGCGATTAGTGCTTGCGCCATGTTTTCGCTGTATCGCCCCAGCCCAGCGCGGCTGTGTACGGCGGCGGAAATATCAATATAAATCATGGATACCGTTCTAATTGTGAATTAATAAGTGTAGTAGCATCTGTGTACCATTTCCACTGTACATACGCATCATCAGCAGCAAAATTTTCTACACCGATTTGGTGATACTGTTGCTCCAAATGGAATAATGTTCCCCACTGACTTTCTAGTTGTTCTATTTCAGCTCGGTACTTAATTTTCCGCCCTAACAAAGCGGTTCTCTTTGCCATTGTGTCCATGCGGAAAGTATAGCATACAAGATGTAGGGGGAGAAAACGGCCGTTTTCTCCAAAGTAAAAAAGCCGCTCCAGCGGAGACGGCTTTCTATTATCAAATGACTGTATTAACGGCCGTTTTTACCTCAAACCTCAAACGCCTCCCCCAATTGGGGAATGTGGACATTTGTAAATCCCTGTTCCTGTTCGAGCGATTTCTTGAACGCTTCGGCCGCTTCTTCTTCACCATGCACGATGAAGGTGTGTAACGGCCGTTTTTCCATCGCCCCCGTCCACGCCAGCAATTCATCACGGTCAGCATGTGCGCTAAACCCGTGAATCACATCGACATGCGCGTTTAATTGATACTCCTCACCAAAAATCCTGATTTTTCTTACGCCTTCAACAAGTCGTCGCCCCAGCGTATGTGGTGCTTGCCAACCCGTGATCAAAATAGTATTGCGCTCATCTTCCACATTATTTTTCAGATGGTGCAAAATGCGCCCCGCCTCCGCCATGCCGCTCGCGCTGATGATGACCGCTGGCTCGCGTAGGAAATTCAACTCCTTCGATTCCATCGTGGTGCGTGTGTAGCGCATCATATCGAAGCCAAATGGGTCGCCGCCTCGATTTTCCAGTACGAAGTTAGCCGCTTCTTCGTCATACGCCTCTGGGTGCAGGCGATAGATGCCCGTTGCGTCAATCGCCATCGGGCTGTCCACGAAGATGGGCAAATCGGCAGGAATGTCACGCGATTCGACCAATTTTCGCAACCGATAGACTAACTCCTGCGTTCGGCCGACGGCGAAGGCTGGCACAATCAATTTGCCGCCGCGCTTGCACGTTTCGTTGACGATGCGCTCTAATTTGTCACTGGCTTCTTCAACTTTTTCATGCACACGATTGCCATAGGTGCTTTCGATAATGAGAATATCCGCCTCTTTCACAATTTGCGGGTTACGCAAGATGGGGCGGTCGTTGCGGCCTAAATCGCCGCTGAAAACAAGCCGTTTTTGTTCGCCCGCTTCCTTATCATCAATGTCAAGCACGACGATGGCTGAGCCGAGAATGTGGCCTGCATCGTAAAAAGTGAGCGTCACTTCGGGCATCAACCGATAGCTGCGGTTGTAACCAATGCCGATAAAGTGGCGCATACTGGCGACTGCATCCTCGATGGTGTAGATGGGTTCGAGCGGGTGCAGTCCCTTTCTGGCACGCTTTTTATTAAGAAATTCGATGTCGTAATGTTGGATTTTTGCGCTGTCACGCAACATGACGGCGCACAGGTCGCGGGTGGCGTAGGTGCAAAGAATATCACCTTTGAAACCGCTTTTAACAAGATTGGGGATGTTACCGCTGTGGTCGATATGGGCGTGAGAAAGCACCATTATATCAATTTCAGCGGCATCGTAGGGCAAGTTTTGATTGCGTTTATAACTTTCTTTACGACTGCCGTGATACGTTCCGCAGTCGAGTAGAATTTTATATCCGTTAAGAGAGATAAGATGTTGTGAACCGGTTACAGTTTGTGCTGCGCCAAAAAATTCAATCTTCATGATGATACTCCGTTGAGATAGAGTATGGAGAGTAGAGATAGAGGAGATTACGAGCGAAGGCCGCTACGACTTCGACAAGCTCAGCTTCCGCTTGTCTTAAAACAAATGGACATGGTTCAAAACAAGAAAAATCGTAACATCTCAATAACTTGAGGTAAAGACCTGACAGGTTTCATCCAAGACCTCTTGTTTTACA